>JAIRTZ010000025.1 GCA_031254685.1 Methanomassiliicoccaceae archaeon | reverse complement strand
GTACCGCGGCAGCGGTTCATTGCCCTCTCGTTATCACTGGGACAGTAGGCAATGGAGATACCCCTTAAAAAGCATAGATGTTTTAAAGATTTCGGTTAATGATCGGGCGCGTCCTCACGATAAAGGGATGGGCGCATATGACGGCGGCGCCGGCAGCATCGGTCAGATTGATATATGCGTCATCCGATTGGGAATGACGATAATAATGCCGGGGACCTGCACCGTCGTCATACCGACATACAACGAAGAGAGGAATATCGTCAACATGGCGAAGGCCATCAGAGAACTTTATCCCGATTTTTACATAATGTTCATGGACGACAATTCCACCGACGCATCGAAAAGACTGATAGAGGAGCTCAACGACCCGAGGACGAAACTGGTCACAAGGAAACCGGAGGAAAGGGGATTGGCAGCGAGCGTACTGCAGGGCATCGTTGAAGCGGGAACGGATTATTTCATGACGATCGACTGCGACTTCCAGCATCCGCCGAGCGCGCTCGGTCTGATGTACGAGGAAATGGAAAAGGGATGCGACCTGTGCGTAGGCACCAGAGTTGACAGATTCGCATTGGGATTCACGAGGTGGCTCGGGTCGTGGGGGTTCAACGTCTACTGCGACATTTATCTGCTGTATCACGGGAAAAGATTATCCGAGGACATCATGAGCGGTCTGATCGCCGGAAGACGGGATGTTTTCGTCCCCATAATCAAGGACAACTGGGACGGTCTGGAGATGAAGGGATGGAAAGTATTGCTGGACCTGCTCAAATTCGGGCCGTCCGATCTCAAGATGGCCAAGGCGAGGTACAGATTCGCCAAGAGGACCGTGGGAGAGTCCCACATAAACAAGAACGTCCTCCTCACGACGTTCAACCAATGCGGCCGGTTCGGTAAGTTCTGCGCCAAGGTGTACAGAAAGGTCACCGGCGTCTGATGCCGTTCATACGACGATCTTCCCGTCCGTCGACAGGACAACGGTCTCCAGCGGTATCTTCTTCCGGACGGTCGCCAGCGCTTCCTTCACCATTCTCGCCAATGCCATGCAGCAGGGGATGTCCATCCTCACCAGCGTTACCGATCTTACGTCATTCTTCTCGAAGATCACCGAAAGCCGCTGGCTGTAATCCTCTTTGTCAAGCTTCGGGCATCCGATGAGTATGACGCGGTCCCCGATCATCGTCTTATGAAAGTCGGCGTGGACGAACGCGCTGCAGTCCGCCGCGACAAGGACGTCCGCGCCCTTCAGGAACGCCGCATCCAATGCTACGAGCTTCATCTGTATGGGCCATCTCGTCATCTCGCCCTTCGATCCCGGTTGGTTACGGACCTTTTCGACGCAGTCGCATTTCTGCACCATTATCGGCACGTCATCGGCGCCGGCGTCCTCGTTGAACGGTAACGCTTCTCTCGTGACAAAAGTTATCGCCCCCGCGGGGCAGGCCGGAAGGCAGTCGCCGAGACCGTCGCAGTGGTCCTCGCGTATAAGCTTCGCCTTTCCGTTGATCAGCGCTATCGCACCCTCGTGGCATGCGTCCACACAGAGGCCGCAGCCGTCGCACTTCCCACTGTCGATCTCTATAATCTGGCGGATCATGCTACCTGTATATATTTGATATATTAAATATTCTCTACTCGCTGTTAACGATAATTGCGGTATTTGTGCCGCAATGTCCCCGAAAACGGGCGGAACGCGCCGAATCATACCTATATGTTATATCCATGTTCCGCGATTCTATGTCAGACCGACGGCAGACGATATCATGGAGGCGACAGGGAGAATAACGGTCAGGCTCACTCCGGAAATGGCGGAGATGGTGCAGAGGCTCGTGGACAGCGGAGAGTACGCGAACGTATCGGACGTGATACGCGAGGCATTGGACGGATTCCTCAGATCGCGCTTCTCGTCCGGCAATCTGAACAGAGTGACCGTGGAACTTCCGAAGGCGAAGGTCATCGAACTTGAGGCATTGGTGCAGGACGGCGATTCCGTATCGCTTGACGATGCGATACGCAACGCGGTGAGGGAGTACACGAAGGCGCGCATAAAGATGCCGTGATACCGTGCTCGGATTTTTCAGGAAGAATAAAGAGGACAGCAAAGCGGCCGGCACGCTGGCGGTGGGATGCGGCGGCGGTGGATGCAACATGGCCGACCGTCTCGGGAAGATATCGGACGTGGACATACTTACGGTGAACACCGACCGCAAAGGACTGGTAAGGACGAGGTCCAACCGCCGCATACTTCTCGGGGAAGGTCCCGGCAACGGGTGCGGCGGGGATGTCGCGATGGGCGAATCGCTGACGCGGGACGCGTCGGATGTGATACATGAGAGCATCAGGCGGCACATGAACATCGTCCTGCTGGCGGGGCTCGGCGGAGGCACAGGTACGGGATCGGCCAAGGTCATCGCGGAGATAGCGAAACGCAACGGGTCCCGCGTCATAACGATGGCGATACTGCCGATGTCGTTCGAGGCCGGCAGAAGAAGGGTCGCCGTGAACGCGCTGAACGATATCAAAGAACGTTCGGACATACTTTTCGCGATCGACGGGAACCGTCTCGCGGAGCTGGACCCGGCGCTCGGCGCGAGGGAGGCGTTCAGCGTGCTTGACCAGATGATATGCGAATCCTTCATCTGTTTGACGGAGATGCTGGAAGGGAAGGACGGCGAGACGATATTCCAAACGATGAGGGACAAGTTCTTCACCGTATCATTCGCGGAGGGAATGAGCGCTGAAAAGGTCGCGAGGTCGCTGATCGGCGGGCTGATGATCGATTCCGCGGTGACATCGCGGCCGATCGTGTTCATACGGGGCAACATACCGCAGAACGGTTCCGAGGAGATGATCCGCGAGACCGTCCTGCAAAGCACCGGTCACGAACCGGTGTTCGTCCAGGGGCCGGCGGGTCAAGGTATGAATTTAGTGATGTTCGCGCCGGTCAGCGCCCCCGTCCGATAAGCTTGGACGCGTCGCCGAACACGCCGAGTATCGTCTGATATTCCCATTTCGTCGGTACGGCGCGGCCTATCAGCCGCCTGAACATCACCGATGTGTTCAAACGGCGCTGTTCCGGATAATCGATGCACTCCAGAAGTTCATCGAAGAACGACATCATACGTTCCTTCTCATCGTCATCGGCGGGTGTCGGCGCCGCGGCGACGTTCTCCGACAGCTCATAAAAAACGATGGTCGCCGCATGCGACAGATTCAATATCGGATACGAGTCGCTTGCGGGTATCGTGATCAGTACGTCGCACCGTTCCAGCTCGTCCTGGAACAATCCGGTATCCTCGGGGCCGAACAGTATCGCTACCTTTTCGTGATATCCGTTCATCCTTTCCGCGAACTCCGCCGCCGTGATCGGGATCCTGACGTAATTCTTCTCGCCCTTGGTCACTATGCCGGACGTCCCGGCGACAAGGAAACATCCGTCCAGCGCCTCGTCAAGCGTTCCTACGGTGACCGCATTGTCAAGCACAGCGTTCCCGTGCTTGGAGCGGCGGTACGCCTCGTCGCCTATCCCGCACGGATCGACCAGGTACAATTCATCAAGGTCGAAATTCGCCATCGATCTTGCGATAGCACCGACGTTGCCCTCGAATTTCGGCCTGACGAGCACAATGCGCGCATTTCCCATGAATGCCGCAGAACGTTGGTAGTATGTATCTTTTATTCATACGCCGCCCCGGCGCGTGCCCGCGGCGGCGCACGGATGTACGATTAAAATATCCGGATACCATACGCAACGCTGAGGATATTGCGGGGCGGAATGATATGGACAAAGAATACGAGAAGATCATGCAGATACTGATGGACCCGCAGACCAGCCCCAAGGAACGCGAACGGGCGGCCAAAAGGATGCAGGAGGTCGCGGAGAGGATGCAGAGAGAACTCATGTCCCAGATGGGAGGGGTCCTGCCGCCCGAAGAGGAAGAACCGCCGTCCAAGCCCAAGAAGGGCAGACAGCAGGATGCGCCGGAGGCGGATCTCGACGCCCTCGGAAAGGAGATGATGAGGAAGATGGAGGCCGCCGTGCAGGACATGTCAAAGATGTTCTCGGGCGCAGGCATGCCCGACATTTCCGAGATGATGGCCGGCATGGGGGCGGCCGGCGCCGCCGCGGGCATGCCCGGCATGTCAAAGAGGTCCGGGGGCGGGGACGCACCGCCGGCCGGGCCGATCGATGACGAGGAACGCGTCCGGCGCGCGATAGCCCTCGATAAGAACAATGCGGACCTTCATTTCGAATTGGCGATGATCCTGTTCGGGAAAGGGGACGAGGCCGGCGGGCAGAAAGAGATGGACGAATCGGCAAGGATACGGAACGGGCAGGTCTGAACCCCGTACCCGGACCGCCGCGTGAACGGCATCCCGCCGGCGCACTGATAAATAATATGTATGACCGCGTCACTCTACGTTCGTGGACATCCCTAAAGACCATCCCAGATACGGATCGCTGGCAACGCGGGAAAGACTCGCGGAATTCGTCAGGAAAGGATTGATGACGCCCACCGGCCTGGTGGCGCACGGAAGGGGCGAGGCGTTCGATTACTTAATGGGCGAGAGGACGACGCCCGCCGCGCTCAACGCGGAAAAAGCGGCCGCCGCGTATCTGCTCGATGCGAAGCGCCCTGTCATATGCGTCAACGGCAACGCCGCCGCGCTCGATGCGAAAAGGCTGATAGAATTGGCGGTCGCAACAGGGGCAAAGACGGAGGTCAACATATTCCACAGGTCGGAGGAGCGGATGGCCCTGCTCATAGATTACATGAGAGAATGCGGGGCGAAGGACATCCTCGGCGAAAACCCCGATTCCAGGATCCCGGGGCTGAGTTCCGACCGTGCCCTGTGCACCGGCGACGGGATATTCTCGTCGGACGTGATACTCGTGCCGATCGAGGACGGGGACCGCGCCGAGGCGCTGGTCAGGATGAAAAAGATCGTCATAGCGATAGACCTCAACCCGCTGTCCAGGACGTCAAGGATGGCGACCGTTTCGATAACGGATGAGATGTCACGTGCGCTGGCCAATATGATCAACTTCGTAACGGAGCTTAGGAACAATAAAAAGGAAGTGAAAGATATCATATCGCGATTCTCCAACGCCGGCAACAGAAAAGCGGCGGTGGAGGACATACGCGAATATTTGAGATCCGCAATGAGGGACGGTGAATCGAATGACTGAACTTGAGAAGGGAATGAGAAGGCTGAGCTGGGCGGAGGCGCATATGCCCGTGCTCCGCGAGATAAGGGAGCGTCTCAAAAAGGAAAGGCCGCTGAAAGGGCTCAAGGTGGGCATGGCGCTGCACGTCGAGGCGAAGACCGGGATCCTTGCGCTGACGCTGGCGGCCGCCGGCGCGGAAGTGAGGCTGGCGAGCTGCAACCCGCTGTCCACCGACGATTCCGTTGCCATAGCGCTGAAGGAAGGCCACGGGATGAAGGTGTACGCGAAGAAGTGGCAATCGCAGGCCGAGTACTACGACAGCCTGAACGAAGTGCTCGATATGGCGCCGGACCTGATAATAGACGACGGCGCAGACCTGATCGCGATACTGCACACCGCGAGGACCGACCTTCTGAAGAATGTGCGCGGGGCCAACGAGGAGACGACGACCGGCGTCGTCCGGCTGAGATCATTGGCCGCGGCCGGTAAACTTAAGTTCCCGGTGATAGCGGTGAACGATGCGAAAATGAAATTCCTGTTCGACAATCGGTACGGAACAGGTCAGTCGGTATTCGACGGATGGATGAATTCCACGAATTTACTCGTAGCGGGAAAGAGGCTCGCGGTCGCCGGCTACGGATGGTGCGGCAAAGGCATAGCGATGAGGGCGAAGGGATTGGGGGCCATCGTGATCGTTACGGAAGTGGATCCCGTACGGGCGATCGAGGCGCGTCTGGACGGTTTCGAAGTTATGCGGATGGCCGACGCCGTGAAAGATGCGGACGCCGTGATCACGGCGACCGGATGCAACGCGATATTGGCGGCGGAGCATTTCAAAGCGATGAAGAGCGGCTGCATACTCGGGAACGCCGGGCATTTTGACAACGAGATAGACAAGAAGGCATTGGAATCGATGGCCGCGAAGAAGGAACGCGTCCGCGAATTCGTTGACGAGTATACACTGAAGGACGGCAGGAGGATATGCCTGATAGCCGAGGGACGCTTAATGAACCTCGCCGCCGGCCAAGGTCATCCGGCGGAGATAATGGACACGAGCTTCGCGACGCAGGCGCTGGCGATAGAATATCTGGCGAAGAACTGGAAGACGATGGAGAACATCGTTCACACAGTGCCGGAAGAGATGGACGCCGAGATTGCGCGGATAAAACTGAGAACGATGAATGTGTCCATCGACGAACTGACCAAAGAACAGAAAAAATACATGAGCGGATGGGAGGAAGGCACCTGAGACCGTATCTTTCCGTCTACGGTCACATCACGACGGACAAGATAATGGCAGTCGACGAATTCCCGGCGAACAGCGTGTCGGTGAACGTCCTCTCCAAAAAGACATTGCTCGGAGGCACGGGCACGAACATAGCGGTGATGGCCGCCGCGCTCGGAGTTCCGACGGCATTGTGCGGTTTCGTCGGCACCGACTTTCCGAAAAGGTTCACCGATTTCATTGTTTCCAAAGGGGTGATCACCGACGAGTTCGTAACTCAGGACGTGTACGACACGGCGCAGGCGATGATCGTGAACGATTCGATGAACGAGCAGCGCGTGTTCTTCTACCAGGGCCCGCAGGGGTCGGCGACGACGCTGAACAATATGCTGATGAAGAACGCGTCCGTTTCCGAGTACGTGCACTTTTCCACGGGCGAGCCGGAATATTACATCGACATAATGAGATCGGTAAGGGGCCCGGAAAGAAAGATATCGTTCGACCCGGCGCAGGAGATACACAAGGTGTGGGACAAAGAAAGATTCATGATCGCTCTGAAGCTCTCCGACATACTGTTCTGCAACAGATACGAGGCGGTGTCCGCGTTAAGGTACGCTTCCGTGAGCTCATTCGCGGACATCGGCATCACGACGGTGTGCACCAGGGGGCAGGACGGCAGCGAGTTCTATTCAGACGGTGAACTGATAAAGATCCCGATCGTGGAAGGGAACCGCGTGAAGGACGCGACCGGCGCCGGCGACGCGTACCGGGCGGGATTCTACGCCGGAAAATACAACAGGTATTCCGACATCGACTCGCTGGTGATCGGTGCCGCGACGGCGTCGTTCGCCGTCGAGGAGATCGGCGCGCTGACGAACATCCCGACCTGGGACGCGGTGATGGAACGCGCGGACCGCTATCTGGGGAAACTGTGATGATGATCGCGATAACGGGAACGCCCGGCACCGGAAAGACGGCGATCGCATCGAAACTCAGAGAGACGGGCGAATGCGTGATAGACCTTCATCAGTACATAGAGGAGAAGGGGCTGAAGGAACGCTTCGATAAGAAGCGCGATACGTATAACGTGGACGCGGACAAACTGGACCGATCCCTGAGAGAGAACATCAAAAATGAGGGGAACGTGTTCCTCGACGGCCATTTATCGCATTTCCTCAAATGCGACATCATCATCGTCATCCGATGCAGCCCGTCGGTGCTTTACGAAAGACTGAAAAAAAGGAATTACGCCGAACCGAAGATATCGGAGAACGTGCAGGCGGAGGCGCTTGATGTGATCCTCTGCGAATCAACGGATTCCGATGCGCATGTTTTTGAGATAGACAACACATCATGTACACCGGAGCAGGCCGCGCTGACGATAAAGGACATCGTCGCCGGCAGGATCGGCGGACACGGGCCGGGAAGCGTGAACTGGGCGGAGGAGATGGAAAGATGGTGCTAGACGGACACAGATCGAAGGCGGATTTTGCGCTGACGCCGGTTGCGAGGAAACTGATAAACGTCAATCCCAACACGATATCGTGGATCGGTCTGATCCTTGCGTTCATCGCCGGTCTCTTCCTCTATCTCTCCGGCAGGGACGACGGATGGCATTGGATGCTCATCGCCGGTGCGGTCACCGTCATCGTATCCGGTTATTTCGATGCGCTTGACGGAAAGGTGGCGAAGCTCGCGGGCAAGGCGTCCAAGAAGGGGGACTTCCTGGACCATGTCTTCGACAGGTACGCCGACATCTTCATGATAGGCGGCGTCGCGGTAAGCGCATGGTGCAACCCGTACATCGGGATGCTCGCGCTTGTCGGCGTTCTGCTGACGTCGTACATGGGGACGCAGGCGCAGGCCGTCGGAGCTCCGCGCCTTTACGCGGGGCTTCTCGGAAGGGCCGACCGCGTCGTACTGAGCACACTGTTCCCGATAATACAGTTCGTTGCGCTGTGCCTCGGTCACGGGTACATCGAGATAACCGATACGATAACCATAACGTGGCTGGAGATAATGATGATCTGGTTCGCCGTCGTCGGTAACCTCACGGCGGTGCAGAGAGCGGTCGTCACGTGGAAGAACATGTCGAAGATGAAGGAAGAATGATCATTCCTTCTTCTCTTCCGGCGCGTCGCGCCTTCCGGTCCGCGTCTTGATACGGTAGTAGATGAGCGGGTGCACCACCTTCTCGTTACCGCACAGGTCGTCCGGTTCGAAACATATCCCGTAGCTTTTCATCGTCGAACATTCCGGCGGCGTATATTCGGTGCCGCTTCCCTCGCCTGTTATGTGGCGCACCTGATACGCGGATTTCGACGCATCGAAGTCGGGCGACTTCGAGAACAGCTCCATTATCTGTTCGGAATCCATCCCGAGCGCGTGCAGGAACGACACCAGCGCGAAGCGCCCGCTGTGCGGCAGGTTCATCCCGTTCTGCGTTCCTGCGAGGAGTGCGCGTATGCACGGCGGGAATTCGGTGACCATGACGTCGCCGCCCACGGAGTCCCCGAATTTCGTCTTCATCTCGTTTAACATCAATTCGATGTGCTTCACATCCTTCGCCACCAGCGCCCGTATGTCGTTCGGCACCGGAAGCGGAAGTTCCGATTCGATCTTGTCCTGCATCGCGTTCTGCAGAGCGCGGCAGAATCTCTCCTTGGAAAGGAATACGTTGCCGCCGAACAGCTCGGAATTGACAAGCTTCCATTCAATGCTCTTGATCCTTGACGATAATTTGAGATAATCGGTGAAGTGCATCATCAGCATTCCGTCCCTAAGGACGGCGTCCGTTCTCAATTCTTTAGCGATGGAGACCACCGTATCGGAACGCTCATCCACGAGAAGGATGCTCATACGTACCGATTCCGCAAGCGCGTACCGTTTCGTAAGGAAGCGATCGTCCACGCATGATACGAGCATCCTCGCGTAAGGATATGACATCACTTCCATTAACCGTTCGTGCTCGAAGCTCAGCGGAACATACGATACCTCCGATCTGCGTATCGATTCGAGGACGCGGTTCATCCCGCGTTTTCTCGCTTCCGCGTACGCAGGGGACATTATCAGCGACACAATATCGGCGGAATGCTTGTCCGCGAACGCTCTCGACTCATCGAGGAACGGATATCTTGCCGCACGTAATGTGTCCATGGCATCTTGAACGGAACGCCATATTATAATTCATTCGAACGTCCCGTCTCATTTCCGGGGAGCGGGAACGATGCCCGGGAAGGATACCGGCATATCGCACGCCCCTCTCAGCAGTTTCCCGAGGAAACGTTTCTCGTCGATGTACATGAACACCACCGTTCCTTTCCCGATCTCCCGGCGCCCGTCGTCCGCCAGGACATCGAACGTGACCTTTCGGCCGCGCACCGCCGCGATACGTGCGACGGCCCTGACCTTCGTGCCCAATGTCGCCGCGGCCAGATGCTCCACGGAAACGCTCATGCCTATCGTTGCCTCGCCTTCCTCACGGGAGCCCTCCGCGGCCGCCAGGGCCGCCCTCTCCATCAGCATCGTCAGCGCGGGCGTGGAAAGAACGTTCAGATTCCCGCCGACCATCGCCCTTGCCGTGTACTCGTCGGTCACGACCATCTCGGCCTCTCCTTCCTTTCCCAGTTCGATCCTCGTGTCCGGCAGTTCGTTCTGTACTTTCAGTTCCGCGGCCACGATGTGCCTGCACATGCAGTCGCCGTCCTTCCCGACGGCGCATGTGCATCGGAATCCTTCGATATCCCTGCCGTCCTCCGTGAACCGCAGGCGCCCGCTGTGCTTGCCGTCAGCATCCTCGGCGGTGAATCCGAATCCTTTCTCGTTCTCTGTCACAATAACCTTACCGGCCCCGAATATCGCGATGCCTCCCTCTATCGGGCCCGCCTCGCGGGCGATCGTCATCAGCGTCGCCATGTTGACATGTATCCTTCCTATCATCTCTGTCATCTCTCCGTACGGCAGATAAGCCGGCAACAGGGAATGCCCATGTCCCATTTAATCGTTTTCACACAGCCCCGAACGTCACGATACCGGCCAAACGTTCGGCCGCAGCAGCATCGCCCACCGCGGCGGCCAGTCCCTCCATGTCCGGTATCGGCCTGGCGAGAATTATCTTCGCAGCCCTTTTCTTCCCGATCCCGGGCAGCGACGATATGGCGGCCATGCCGGCAGTGTTTATCGGGAACGGATATTCGATGCCGGTTATCGATCTGAATCCGTGATCGGTGACGACGATATCGCAGAAGCGATCGATATCGGTCCTGTACGGGATCCCGATAAGTAAAGGATACGTACCGATCTGCCTGCCGAACGTAAGGCCGCCGTCGATCAGTTCCAGGTAGACGTTCCTGAGGACGGTGCCGACCGGTACGATCCTTTTCAGCATCGGAGAATCGATGTTCTCGCGTATCCCCTGCTTATACTTTTTGAATCTGTTGTGATCGACCTTCGTTTCAAACTCACGTCTGACCGGAAGCACCTGGCGTATGTTGATCCTTCTCACCATCAGTCCCTCGCCGAACAGCGTTCTCAGGAATTCCGCGTTCTTCGCATACGTTCCCGGCGTTTCGCCGTCCAGCCCCGATATGAGATTCAGGCCGGGGAGCAGCTTCGGCATCCCGTTCCCGCCGCGTTCCGAACCGATGTCGTTGATCATGCGCACGGCGCGCATCACTTGCCCCGGGGTCGCGTTAAGATTGTTCATCTTTATCACGTTCTCGTCGGCGCTCTCCATCCCGAGTGCAAGAACGTTACCGGAAGTGCAGCATTCGGCCAGCGTTCTCAGTATCTCCGCCGACCCGTCGGGATGTTCCGCGATGACCGCCGGATTCGCGTTGTCGACGTGAAGCACGTCGAAATTCATTTCGCGGAGGGACGTGAACAGCTCGTTCACTGTGTCTGGCTCAGGTTTAGGTATTCCTAAATAATCTTCCGAACCATATGAGACGATACACGTCTGGCCTCCGATGCGTATATTCCGCACCCCCAGCTCCTTCAGTCGGGAGACCTCTTCCAAAATATCCGCCGGCGCGCGCATCAAAGGCTTTCCCTTCAGAGGCTCTATGCAGTACGAGCACCCTCCGTTCGCGTATCTGTGGCATCCTCTGTACGTTTCCACCTCTGCGATCAGCGGCTGCGGGTGATCCTGGTGCATTTTCACGATATCGGCGCCCAATACCATCCACCGGTTCCATTCGTCCAGCGTCCGAAGGCGTTCGTTCACTTCCTTACCGGTCATTCCGTCATACAGGGACGCAGCAAGATCGGTCATTATCTGAAAATTGAATCCGTCCGCGGCGTCCGTCGACGCCGACGACCCGCCTATGAGCTTCCAGCCGCTCAGCCTCGGAACAATATCGCGGATCTCGTTGGCCGACATAGGCATGGACCGCAGATATCGTCCCGGCACCGTGTTCCCGGAGAGCACAACGCTCACGTCCGCTTTCGGAAGCCTGTACCCTTTGCGTATACGGTCGACGGTGACGTACTCGACGGTTGCGCCCGCGTCCGCCGCCGCGCCCGCAACGGAACGCACCATCGGTGATATGTACGGCGGAACGCCCAGCGCGGCGGGATCGTCAATATACCCGTCCACGAGCAGCACTTTGATATCGGACACGGACATTTCTCCGTTTTAATAAGGTCGGATTACATATAAATACAAATACTATCAGAGCATTCAATACGTTTCGCAGATATACTACGAAATTCGTAGTTTTCGAGGGAGAAAAGATGACAAAGGATGATTTAACAGTGGAAGAGCGTCTCGCGAAGGCAAAGCAGCCCGGAATTGACGCAATGATATTGCACAAGTACTACGGCGGAAAGATCGAGGTGGTACCGAAGGCGGCGGTGCGCGCATTCAGCGACTTCGCGATCTGGTACTCGCCCGGTGTCGCGGAACCGTGCAAGGCCATCAAAGAGAACATTGACGACGTGTACGCACACACGTGCAAGTGGAACACAGTTGCCGTCGTATCCGACGGGACGCGTGTGCTGGGCCTCGGGGACATCGGTCCCGAGGCGGCGATGCCCGTCATGGAAGGCAAAGCGATGCTGTTCAAATACCTGGGCGGTGTCGATTCGATACCGATATGCCTTGACACAAAGGACCCGGACAAGATAATCGAGACGGTGAAATTGATAGCTCCGTCGTTCGGAGGCATTAACCTCGAGGACATATCGATGCCCAAGTGCTTCGACATCCTCGACACGCTGAGGAAGGAATGCAAGATCCCGGTGTGGCACGACGACCAGCAGGGTACCGCGACGGTCGAGGTCGCGGGCGCGATCAACGCGCTGAAGATCGTGGGCAAGAAGATGAACGAGGCGAAACTCTGTCTCGTGGGCGCCGGAGCGGCCAACATCGCGATCGCAAGATTGCTGCTCGGCACGGGGTTCAATCCGAAGAACCTGTGCATGGTGGACACAAAGGGGATCCTTAACCTCGGGAGAGAGGAGATAAAGGACACGTTCAGACAGAAATGGGAGATATGCCAGAAGACCAACGGCGCCGGAAAGAAGGGCGGGCTGAAGGAGGCCATGGAAGGCGCGGACATATTGATAGCGGCGTCGAAGCCCGGACCGGACACCATACCCGCGGAATATGTCAAACTGATGGCGCACGACCCCGTCGTGTTCGTAACGGCGAACCCGGTACCCGAGATGTGGCCGTGGGACGCGAAGGAGAACGGCGCGAAGATAGTCGCAACGGGACGTTCCGACTTCCCCAACCAGGTGAACAACTCGATGGGATTCCCCGCCATATTCAGAGGGACGCTGGACGTGCGCGCTTCGACGATCACCGACGAGATGTGCATAGCCGCCGCAAAAGAGCTGGCGAAGTGCGCCGAGGAAAAGGGGATACACGAAGATTACATCATACCGATGATGAGCGAATGGGAAGTGTTCCCGCGCGAGGCGGTCGCCGTCGCGCTGAAGGCGCAGGAGCAGGGCGTCGCGCGCCTGAAGCTCTCCCGTCAGGAGATATACGACCGTGCGGAGTTCATGATCAAGAGGTCGCGCGACCTTACGGCGAGCATGATGAAGAACGGTTTCATCGCACCTGCGGAGAAAGCGTACAAATAAAGG
>JAIRTZ010000102.1 GCA_031254685.1 Methanomassiliicoccaceae archaeon | reverse complement strand
CTCCTCCTCCGGCGACACCGGAGACGCGCCCGGTCTTGTCGATTCTCCGCCGACGTCGATTATATCGGCGCCGTCGTCCTCCATCCTGAACATCATCTTTATCGCTTCGCTCTCGGTGTAACGTACCGTATCGGAGAACGAATCAGGGGTCATGTTCACTATTCCCATTACTCTGGGTACATCGTACCTTACGGAATACCGGTTCCATTCCGTCGGCGGTCTCATAGGAGCTCGTTCACCAGTTCTGTAAGGTCGGCCACGCGTTTCTTGCTGCCGTCCGGCATCCCGAATCGTAAATTGCTGACGCAGAACGGGCACGCCGTTATGATGATGTCCGCGAACGCCGTCTCCTCAAGACGCGCTTCGGCCATCTTCTTCGATTCTTCCGGATATGCTGAGCGCACTCCGCCTCCGCCTCCGCAGCAGCGGCCTTGGTCGCGTATATTGGCCATCTCCTTGAACTCCAGTTCCGGGATCTTCTTTATCACGTTGCGCGGAGCGTCGTAAACTTTCGCGTGCCTTCCCAGATGGCACGGGTCGTGGTACGTCGCCTTCGCCTTCAGCGGTTTCAGTTTAAGGTCCTGCGTTGCCAGGAACTCCGACATGTGGAGGACCTTGAACGGCATCTCCGTGAACTTCGGATATTCTTCCTTGAACATCCTGAAGCATCCGGCGCATGATAATACGAGAGTTTCCACACCCTGCTTCTTTATCGCCCCGACGTTCTCCTTTATCATCTTAACGACGTCGTCATTGTTCCATCCGATCCTCTGCATCACGCTGCCGCAGCATTTGCAGTCGACGACCGTCGAATCAACGTTCAGCTTCTTGAGAATGGACATCGCGGCGTTCGCCGTCTCCGGTGTTCTGAACGCGGCGGAACATCCGGGGAAGTACCCGACCTTGGCGTTCTTCGGTTTTACGTTAAGGCGCTGCACCATCGTTCCTTTCTCATTGTACGGGTTGCCGTTCTTCAGCACGCTGTCGACGACAGCTTTGTGCTTCGGAAGTATGTGGCCGTTCTTCACGAGGTCCGCGCGGCATAATTCCACGATCTCGACGACGTCCACCTTTGACGGGCACCTTCTGACGCAGTCCATACACGTTGTGCATGTGTATATGTTCTCTACGACGGAATCATCCGCCGGGATATCGCCCACCAGGAGGCCGTATGACAGTATCACGCGTCCGCGTGCGGCGGAGGGGTCCCATCTTATCGCTTTGAATGACGGGCATACTGATTTGCAAAAACCGCACATAGTGCATACGTTGACCGCCTGTCTCACCTTTTCGAGGTTCTCTGTTCTCATCTTTTCCATCATGCCACCTTCGGTATCGTGACGCTTCCGTCCATCAGTATCAGTACGCGTGCGTCCGGCTTTTGTTTAAACGCTTCGGCGACAGCGTCCGCCACAGTATCGAACGGACGCATATTCGCCGAACTTATTAATCCCTTATCCAGATCGGTCACTGCCCAGACCTCCGCCCATACCATTATCTCGGCCATCTTGGCAGCTTTGTGATAACCTAATTTGTATTCCTTCCGTAAATTCTCAAGGACGACCTTGGGATCCTTTGACGATGACAATTGCTGCAGGAACGTCGCGTGGCCTATGCCTTCCCTGCATTTCGATACCATCACGATCTTCCCGCCCTCCTTCAATGCCCACTTCCCGTTATCGAGCGCTTTCTGCGATTGATAGAGATCAACGTCCATGGGATACGGCGCGACGGATATCACAAGGTCCGCTTTTTCGGGGATGGGCACCGAGAACACCTCGTTCGCCCATTCCACCGCTGTATCGAACGCCTTGTTCAGCTCGCCCGCGGCGACCTTGTACACATTCTGGTGGCGGTCCAATACCATCTGTATCGAGAAAATTGATTTTCCCTTGATCACTTCGAGCGCGTCCATCATGTCCTCGTGCACGGGGTTCCCTTTCAGAACGAGTGACTGCGCCTCCATGTTCATCGCCAGTTTGTGATTCTGCTCTATCGTCTTGTATGATGCGACGCCGGGAAGGAATGATTTCCTTCCTCCGGTGTATCCGGCGAAATAATGCGGCTCCACGCTTGTGATTATTACGAGTCGGTCCGCGTCCACCGCTATCTTGTTCACTTCCATATCGGTGCCGTTCTTCGACCTTCCGAGATGCACGCATTCCGATCTCTTCGAATCGTGAGATATTATGCGGTCCTTCAGTTCATCGTAATGCGAACCGAACACGAAGTTGTTCTCTTCCTGCGTCATATCCCTGTGCGTTCCCGTGGCGATGAGATATCTTGCCGTCCTGAGGTCCATCCTCTTCGACAATGCGTCCAATACCTTTGCGGTCGGCGTCGGACGCGTCCCGTCGTTCACTATGAACACGATGTCCTTCCCGCCCTTCAGGAAATCAAGAAGCGATGCATAACCGATGGGCCTGTCCATCGCCTCGCCTATCACCTCATCGGACGGGCGGCACTTCACATCCTTCGGATAGAAGATGCCTATCATGTTCTTATCCTGCACATCTATCTTCTGCGCCCCGTCCTTGCCGTACTTGATATCTATTTTCATCGTACCTATAACATTGGCGGGATTGTATTAATCGTTTATGGATTCAGCAACGTGCGTGCCAGGGGTTTTTCAGAGGCAGAAAGAGAACCTGTCTGAAAATCCCTTCACCGCCGATCGTTTTTTCCGCGTTTCGCATCCGCCTCTGCAACGATCCGTTCCATTTCGGCGATCACATCATCCAGCGATCGACCTCTGTGGCCGGCGGCACGGTCGGCCTTGGCAAGCGCCGGATCGTCGGATGTACTGGGTGTGCTCAGTGACAGGGACAGGGGTATCGCCTGATCCCTAACGATCTGGCGGAACAGCATATTGACCACAACTGTCATGTTCAGGCCAAAATGCTCAATGACGTGTTCCGCAAGTTCCTTCAGTTCCGAATCCATCCGAATGCTGATGCTCGTATCCTTTGCCATTTTGATCCCTAGAAACAGAGAATGAATATTTGATATATAGTCTTTGCATATACATTGTCTATCTTTCTTTGAGATCTATCCTCATTTGACAATCTGAATAAAATAAATTATTGAAATTTCGATCATTTTGTCCTATCGTGTGAACGGGACATTAAAAGGTTTTTTTAATGCGCATGCTATCGCACCAGTGTGGCGTCATTGAAGGATGTCGGGGAGCGGGCACTGATAGACCGTATCATAGATAACATCAGACAGCCCCGGCATCTCGGTCCCGGGGACGATGCGGCGTGCATCGACGTGAACGGATCGAAGATAGTATTGTGCACCGATATCGTGACGTTCGAAAGACATCTGGCCAAAGGTATGACGATGGAAGAGTTCGGCTGGCTGGCGGCAGCTGTCAATTACAGCGACATCGCGAGCATGGGGGCCGTACCGATCGGCATATTGGCCGCGGTCTCGCTTCCCCCGGAGACTGATGAGAAGGATCTTTACGATATCATGAAGGGTATTGACAAATGCTCGGAATTCTGTAACGCAGACGTTCTCGGCGGAGACACGAAATCCGGCCCGGGATCGGTGTGCGGCACCGCCGTCGGCATCTGCGAACATAAGGTCCTCACACGCGGCGG
>JAIRTZ010000058.1 GCA_031254685.1 Methanomassiliicoccaceae archaeon | reverse complement strand
ATGCCGATCGTGCATCTCGGCACAGGGAAGACGTTGATGAAGGGATTTTGAAAAGGGAATTGCGCCGGAAGGCGCAAATAAAAATTATGGGTAAAGCGTTTTCCAGAGGAAGTACACCGTCAGCATCGAACCGAGGAACAGCATCCCGTAGCTTACCAGCCATATGACCTTGAATGCTTTCCCTCTTTTTTCGGGGTTGTTCTTTATCTCCAGGTATCGGTCCTCAAGCGACATGTCATTCAGCGGCCGCGCCCTTCTTCTTCAGGTGCTTGAGACGTATCGTATTCTCGCGTTCCATCTCCTGCAGACGGAACTCAACGAACGCCTCCGCCTCCTCCAGTTCCGGAATGACCTTGAATTCCAATGCGTTCACACGCCTCTTGGTCTTCTCGATCTCGTCGAGCAGCTTTTTCATGGTCGTCTCGATCTCGGCGGCGCGCACAAGCGTTTCCAATAGTTTTTCAAACGCCTGGGCGGCCTCCTCGATGTACGCGCTCGTCGATATGACGCCGTAACCGCGCTCGGTCATCGGCGTCCGTATCAATTCACACTCGACCTTCGGGACCATCATTCCCATGATGCTCTTGCTTCCGAGCTTCACCTGAGGGTCCTGCTTTAACGCGTACGCCGCGCTCTTCACGGCGATGGCGCCTTCCACTGCTCTTGCGATGGCGATCTTCTGCATCGCTGAATCGTAATCCGAAAGGACGCTGCCGCGCATCTTCTTTGCTTTCTCCATCACTTCGAAGAATTCGATGATGAGACCGTCGCGTTTCATCTTCATGATCTTGTATCCGCTCTTGGACAGTTTGATCTTCTTCTTGACTTCGAGCAAAGCGGATCTCGTCGGCGTTATCTCTTGGTTCGGCATTACATTCAACTCTTGAGGTACTTTTCCTGGTACTTACGGTCGATCCTGTTCAGCTGGTCCTTCGAGAGCGACTTGAGGATGTCCCACGCTATTGCTAACGTATCCTCAATGGAGCGGTCCTCCTCGTGCCTCTGCCTTACGACGCGGTCCTCGAATATGTCCGCGAAATCAAGCAGCCGTCTGTCCTTCTCCGATAACGATTCCTTACCGACGATGGCCACGAGACCTCTCAGGTCCTTTCCTTCCGCGTACGCGGCGTAAAGCTGGTCAGAAACGGCTTTGTGGTCCTCTCTCGTCTTTCCCGGACCGACACCGGCGTTCATCAGCCTGCTGAGCGACGATGAAACGTTGACCGGCGGGTATATGCCGGCGCGGTGAAGATCCCTGGACATAACTATCTGACCTTCCGTGATGTATCCGGAAAGGTCGGGGATCGGATGCGTGATGTCGTCCCCGGGCATCGATAAGATCGGGATCTGCGTGATGCTTCCCTTCTTACCTTTGATCCTGCCCGCTCTCTCGTACAGTTGCGCAAGGTCCGTATACATGTACCCGGGGTATCCTCTTCTTCCCGGAACTTCCTCTCTTGCCGCCCCTACCTGCCTCAACGCTTCGCAGTAGTTGGTAAGATCGGTCATTATGACGAGGACCTGCATGTCAAGTTCGAACGCCATGTACTCCGCCGTCGTGAGTCCCAGACGCGGTGTGACGATACGTTCGATGGCCGGGTCGTCCGCGAGGTTAAGGAACACCACCGCGTTCTTCAACGCGCCCGTTCTTTCGAACTCTTTCATGAATGACTGCTTCTCTTCGTTGGTTATTCCCATCGCCACGAACACCACGGCGAATTCCTCATCCTTGCCGCGCACTTTCGCCTGCCTTGCGATCTGCATCGCAAGGTCGTTGTGCGGTAACCCGGACGCTGAGAATATCGGAAGCTTCTGCCCGCGCACGAGCGTGTTCATCCCGTCGATGGTCGAAACCCCCGTCTGAATGAAGTCGGACGGGCTGTCGCGGGCCCACGGATTGATCGCGGCGCCGACGATGTCCAATTTCTTTTCAGGCGTTATGGCCGGTCCGCCGTCAAGCGGCTCGCCGCTTCCGGAAAGCACACGGCCCAGCATGTCCTTGGACACCGGCATCTTCATCGTCTCGCCTAAGAAACGCACGCTTGCGTCCCTGTCGATGCCCGCGGTCCCTTCGAATATCTGGACCACGACCATATCATCGGAAGAATCAAGCACCTGGCCTCTCTTCGTCGAACCGTCGGATAATTTAACACTGACGAGTTCTTGGTACGAAATGGGTTCCGTCTTCTTCACGAAGACCAACGGTCCTGCGATCTCCGAGATCGTCTTGTACTCTTTGGATACTTTGCTCATCGGTCACACCCCCAGCTCTGCGAACTGCTTCTCGAGGTCCGCGTCCACCGCTTTGTATTCTTCATCTATGTTCGTCTCGTACTTCGCCATCGCGAATCTCTGCCTCGCCGGGACGGACGCTATCTTCGTCACCTGCGCGCCGGCCGCCAATGCTTTGTTCGCAAGGTCGGAGTACTTCCTGATCAGTTTCATTACGACGTACTGTCTCTGCATCGGGCAGAACGTGTCTATCGGGTGGTAAGCGTTCTGCTGCAGGAATATCTCACGGATCATCCTTGCAACCTCAAGCGTTACTTTCTGCTCGTCCGGCAGCGCGTCGGAACCGACGAGCTGCACGATCTCCTGCAGTTCCGATTCCTTCTGGAGGATCTGCATGGCCCATTCCCTGAGCGCCGGGAAGTCCTCCGCGACGTTCGCCGAGTACCACGCCTTGAGCTGCTTGTCGTATAACGAATATGACGTCAGCCAGTTGATGGCGGGGAAGTGCCTCCTCTCTCTGAGCTTTGTGTCAAGCGCCCAGAACACCCTTACGATACGGAGCGTGTTCTGCGTGACGGGTTCGGAAAGGTCTCCGCCCGGCGGCGACACGGCGCCGATGACGGAAATGGAACCTTCCGCGTCGCCGAGTGTCCTGCATCTGCACGCGCGCTCGTAGAATTCTGATAATCTTCCGGCAAGATATGCGGGGTATCCCTCTTCTCCGGGCATCTCCTCAAGCCTCGACGATATCTCACGCATCGCCTCGGCCCATCTTGACGTCGAATCCGCCATCAGCGAAACGTTATAGCCCATATCTCTGTAATATTCCGCAATTGTCATTCCCGTGTAAACTGACGCTTCTCTGGCCGCGACCGGCATGTTCGACGTGTTGGCGATAAGCACCGTCCTGTTCATCAACGGGTTCCCGGACTTGGGGTCCTCGAGGTGCGGGAATTCCGTAAGAACTTCGGTCATCTCGTTCCCGCGCTCGCCGCATCCTATGTAAACGACTATCTCGGCGTCGGACCATTTGGCAAGCTGCTGCTGCGTAACGGTCTTTCCGGTACCGAATCCTCCGGGGATCGCCGCCGCCCCTCCCTTCGCAAGGGGGAACATCGTATCGAGGACTCTCTGCCCCGTCACTAACGGTATATCGGGCTGGAACTTCTCTTTCACGGGCCTCGGGACACGGACGGGCCATTTCTGCATCATTGCCACGTTGTTGCCGTCTATCACTGCGACGGTCTCCTCAACGTTGAACGAGCCC
>JAIRTZ010000036.1 GCA_031254685.1 Methanomassiliicoccaceae archaeon | reverse complement strand
CCGTAACCAATTTTTCTATCTGGTCCTTAGAACATCGGACGCAGTTTTTTTAACTTTGATCCTTCGGATCGTATCTCAGGCTGACCCTGTTCATCAACAACGCATTCGTTATGTCCGTGCGCGTCCTTTCCATGATGCCCCTCGCGACGTCCTGTTTTCTTCTCACAGGCAGTATCGCATCCGGAACATCAAAGGTCATCACCGCTTCGCATACTTTCTCCATGTCCGCGAATATATCTTTCGCGCCGTCCGTATGGCCGTTCATCAGGCGGTCCAATAATATCCGCCTCATCTCGCCGAGACAATCGGCAAGACCGAGCACCCATGCCTGCGGCGTTATGTCCAGAGCGGAGAACGACGGTATGTCGATCTTTTGGATCACGGATGATAATATGCACGCCTCCGCCAATTCCATCATCGCGTCGCCGACCGGGCCGGAGAACAGTATCTCCGGTTCGTTGCGCACGGACGCATACAGTCTGCCGTATTCCGACACAGCGTCGTCAAGCAGGCCCGCATGCGGCTCGTGAGCGTGTATCGCGTGTATGGCCCTCTTTGTGCCCCTTATCACAACGCGTGACGCGGCTATCGAGCTCTCTCTGAGCGATTCAAGGACCTCCATGCGTTCGTTCGCCGCCTCTACAGTTTCCGAAAGATTCCTCATGCCCCGTAATCGCGGCATGAAGATAAAACTGTTCAGAGCGAATAGAAGAACGCCTGCTTGATCATCACCTTGAAACGTTCCTCGTTCGCGCGCTGCGCGTACGTGTCCGTAGGTGTGAATTCCACATCGTTATAAATGACGTCCATCAGCGCCAGCGCGTCCGGGCGCGCTATGCCGAACGTTATATCGTCACCTTTCAGCGCCCGTTTTACGTCATCGAGCCCCCAATTCCCGTAACCGACGGCGGATATCGCGGCGACGGTCCGCCTTATCTGATTCCAGAGGAAGAACTCGGAACGGAACTCAAGGACGAACGCGCCGCCGACATCGTTCACCTTGATGGAACGCATATTCGTCACCGTCGGCCTTTCGTCGGTCTTGCAGAACCGCATCAGGTCGTGCTCCCCCTCAAAAAGCGATGCGCATTGTTTCACAAGGTCCGCGTTCATCCCCGCGGACGGAAGGATGTACATGTACACGCGTTCATTCGCATGCCTTGGGTTGAACCCGTCGCTCACATCCGCGATCGACCTGTAGAACACGCCCTTCGAAATTGCGTTCAGCGCCTTGAGAAGTTCCGCATTATCGCCGAACGTTGTGTTGAAGACGATCGTGTTGCCGAGCGCGTTCACTCCGCGGTCGGTGCGGCTGGCGCATTTTAAGTTTATCGTATCGTCGTCAAGTTCGCTTATTTTTTTCAGGTCCGCCAAGACATCGCCTTCCACGGTCCTGAGGCCGGGCTGTATCTGCGAGCCTGCGAACTCCTCGCCGAGATATGCTATCTTCACTGCGACGCGTTTCATTTCTTTCCACCGCGTATCTTATTCATGTGGTCCACGCGCTTCTGTACCAATTCGCGCTTTCCGATATCGTGACGCACGAATATCGCGTCGCCCTTCACATAATTCAGCGCTCTCTCGCAGTTGCCCTCGGCCCATTCTATGCCGTCGGCTATGCCGACGACACCGACCGACCGTGACGTTCCGGTGACAAGCTTATCGTCAACGATGTCGACGTTCGCAAAATACGCGACCGCGCCGCTGTTCTTCACTCCGGCCTCGTCGACCGATATGGGAAGTCCCGCTTTCGATTTCACGCCGTACCCTTCGGGAACGACGTATTTGCAGACGGTCGCCTTCTTCTCGAATTCAACATCAAACTTCAGCGTTCCCGCGGCCATCGCCAAGCACACGTCCGTGAAGCTCGTCCTCAGTATCGGAAGGACATTCATCGCCTCAGGATCGCCGAACCTCGCGTTGATCTCTATAAGTTTCGGACCTTCCGTCGTTAACATGAACTGACCGAACATCGGGCCGCGGTATACGCATCCGTCCTTCCTGAGCGCGTTGACGATCCTCTGGATGATCTTGTGCCCCTCTATCCTTTCCGATCCGGTGACGAACGGCAAAAGGTGATCGGCATCCGAGTACGAGCCCATCCCTCCGGTGTTCGGCCCCACGTCACCTTCGTATGCCCGTTTATGATCCTGTACCAAAGGCATCGGCCTGATGTTCGTCCCGTCGCAGAACACCATCTGCGTGAATTCTTCGCCTACCGCTTTCTCTTCGATGATCACGCCGGCGCCGCCTATGTTGTTATCGAATATCTCATGAACGTATCTCATTATGTCATCATGGGAATGCAAATGTTCTCCCTGAACTTTCACTCCTTTTCCGCCTGTAAGTCCGACGGGCTTCACAACGATGTCGTACTTCAGCGTCTTGATGTACGCTTCCGTGTCCTTCGCGTTATCGAACGACGCAAATCCGAGATTTCCCTTTATCCTATGCTTTTTCAGCAGTTCGCGCATGAACGTCTTTGACGTTTCGATCCTCGCCGCGGCCTTCGTGGGCGAGGCGCATTTGATGCCGATCGCCTCCAGCGCATCCACGAGCCCTACCTCCAGCGGAGCCTCCGGTCCGACGAATGCTAATTCGATATTGCATTCCTTAGCGTATTCGCAGACCGCCTGAACATTCTTCTCATCTGTGAGTTTATACCCTTTGGATCTTTTTATTATCCCCGGGTTCGCATTTTTCATAACAGCGTATATCTCCGCCCCGGAGCGGTGGAACGCCTCCACCGCCGCGTGTTCACGGCCTCCTCCGCCAACCGTCAGTACTCTCATGATATCACCAAAGTCTCAATGCGTCAATTATCTCGTTAACTCCCTTATCTTTTTTCACGCTGCACTCCATCATCTTCAGCACACCGCCGGTGAGCTTCGAATAATCATTCTTAATAACATCAATGTCAACATCCACGTATTCTGCGATGTCCGCCTTGTTTATCACCGCGATGTCGGAATGCAGGAAGATGTCCGGATGTTTCCGTACCATGTCGTCACCTTCCGTCGTTGATATGACGACCATCCGCTTGTCCGCGCCCAGCGGGAAATCGGCGGGACATACCAGATTGCCGACGTTCTCTATCAGCAATACATCAATGGAGCTGAGGTCCATCTTGTTCAGCACTTTCTTTACCATGTTCGCGTCCAGATGACACTCATGCCCGGTGTTGCAGTTCACGGCCTTTATCCCGGCGTTCTGCATCCTCTTGAAATCGTCGTCGCCGGTGACGTCTCCGGCTATCGCGCCCACGCGTACGCCTTTCGCGGAAAGCTTCTCCGCCATCTTGATGATCAGCGACGTCTTTCCCGAACCGATCGATCCCATAATGTCGACGGACCGTATCTTATGCTTCTCCAGAAGATGGTGATTTGCGTGCGCTATCTTCACGTTCTCCCTGAGAACGTCGTACTCCATTCCTATCTCGGTTATCTTGTGCACGCATCGTAGAATGTGTAAACAGTATTAACGGTTGCCGTTCCCCGTCTTTGCGCGGACACGGGCAGGCATGTGCCCGCATATTACAATTATACTTCATCGTCACGTTTTGCGGGTCGGATCATTCTTGACGCCCGGATCGCGAACAGTTGCCGTATCCGCGCGTTCCGCTGCGGTAATGAAAAATAAATAATAAGAGATTACCCTACGAAGGGTCAACATGAGATACTCCGCCGAATTATCGAAGATGCTTGCATCCGCGGGCGCGAAGGAAGGTTCCGTCATATCGCTGACGATCGACGGCAGTGAATACGTCGGAACACTGATGCCGCCGCAGAGCGGCTCGGGGGACCCGGACATCATTGTGATAAGGATGAAGAACGGATATGACGCCGGCTTCAGGGTGAACAAGGGAACGTCGATCAAAGTTCTGGAACAGCCCGCCGGGAAGGCCGCAAAGAAGAGCGACCGCAAACCGAAGAAAGGGCTTCCCAATATAGTCCTCATCGCCACCGGCGGAACGATAGGTTCGCAGCAGGGAGGCGCTAAAGGCGCCCAGTCGCCCGGATTATCGGCGGACGGTCTGCTGGATATGATGCCGGAACTGTCAGATATCGCGAACATCACGCCGAAAGATATTATTTCCGTGTTCTCCGAGAATGTGAACTCGGAGCATTGGCAGGCGCTTGCTAAGACGATCGAGGAGGAACTGAACAACGGTGCCGACGGCATCGTCGTCACGCACGGAACGGACACCATGGGATTCACCGCCGCCGCGCTGTCGTTCATGCTCAAAGAATTGAGTGCACCCGTTATCATCACGGGGTCCCAGAGGAGCACCGACAGGCCGTCGTCGGACGCGTACGGGAATCTTCTTGCGTCGGTGAGATTCTGCGTGTCGTCGAAAGCAGCAGGCGTTTACGTGATAATGCACGACTCCATGAATGACGATTCCTTCGCGGTCCATCGCGGAACGCGCGTGAGGAAGATGCACACGTCCCGCAGGGACGCGTTCAGGAGCATCAATACGGTGCCGGTCGCGCGCATGGACGGGAACGGGAAGATAACATTCAATGACGAAGTTCCGAAGGCATCCGCGAAGACAAAGGCGTTCACGAAGATGTCCGATGATGTGATACTCCTGCACTTCTACCCCGGGATGGACCCGGCGCTGTTCAGGGACGCCGCCGTGAATTCGAAAGGCATCGTCATCGCGGGCTCGGGTCTCGGGCACGTGAGCGACGGTATCGCCTCGTTACTGAAGGAAGCCATCGATAAAGGCGCCATCGCCGTGATGACGTCGCAGTGCATCAACGGGCCGACGGGCATGAACGTTTACGATACCGGAAGGGAATTACAAAATATCGGCGTGATACCGATGAACGACATGCTTCCCGAAACGGCGTACGTGAAACTGATGTGGGCGATCGCGAACACAAAGAACGCCAAGGAAGCGAAGGAGCTGATGAAAGATACGTTATCGTATGAGATGGGCGACAGGAGGACCACCGATGTCATCTGGTGACCGTTTCATCTGCGGTATCGAGATACACCAGCAGCTGAACACGAAAAAGCTGTTCTGCTCATGCGAAAGCGAATTATCCGAGGAGAACACGGACACGTACTTCAGGAAGCTGAGGCCGATCGCCGGCGGGACCGGCGTGGTCGACCGAGCCGCCGCAGCGGAGTCGCTGAAGCAGCGCGGCTTCAGGTATCAGTCGCCGCCGCGGGTGAGCTGTCTGATCGATCTGGATGAGGAACCGCCGAACGGTGTGAACGAGGACGCGCTCGATACAGCGTTAACATTCTCGAAGATGGTGAACGCGAAGATAATAGACGAGATTTATTTTATGAGGAAGATCGCCATCGACGGCTCCAATACGAGCGGGTACCAAAGGACGGCGATCGTGGCCGTTGACGGCCACATTGTCGTGAATGGTAAAAGGATCGAGATAATGTCGGTATGCCTGGAAGAGGACGCCGCCAGGAAGGTCGAGGAGAGGGACGGCGAGGTCGTGTATCGTTTGGACAGGATAGGGATCCCGTTGATAGAGATCGCCACAGGCCCTGACATACGGACGCCGGAGGAGGCGATGGAGGTCGCGCTGCGCATCGGGACGATGCTCAGGGCGACGAAAAGAGTGAAACGCGGGATAGGCACGATACGCGAGGACCTGAACATCTCGCTGCCCGGGAACAGGCGCACTGAGATCAAAGGCGTTCAGGAACTGAGATTGCTGCCGGTGTACGTTGAGAACGAGGTACAGAGGCATACGATGCTCCTGGAGATCAAAGATATGCTGCTGTCGCGCAACGTATCCGTGGGCGACGAGATGATCGACGTCACGGAAATTTTCAAAGATTGCCCTTCGAAGGTCATAAAGAGCGCGTTATCCGAAAAAGGGAAAGTGCTCGCCGTAAAGCTCCCGGGATTCGCCGGCGTGCTCAACGGCAATAACGGAAGATTGCGATTGGGCGCGGAGATGGCCCAGCGCGCAAGGACGAAAGGAGTGAAAGGAATATTCCATTCCGACGAGCTGCCTGCGTACGGCATCGAGCAGACTTACGTTGACGCGTTGAGAAAACATTTACTGTTGAAAGATAAGAACGACGCGTTCGCCATCTGCGCCGAATCTGAGAAGAAAGCAAAGGCGGCGCTTGAGGCGGTCATCGAAAGAGCGAAGGAATCTTTGATCGGGATACCTGACGAGACGAGGGATCCGCAGCCGGACGGGACGTCAAAGTACTCGAGGCCGCTGCCCGGGGCGGCAAGGATGCTCCCGGAGACGGACGTTCCGCCGATATTGATAACGAAGGAAAGGATGGAACGGATCTCTAAGAACCTTCCCGAACTTCCCGAGGAGACGGAAAAGAGATTGATCTCCAAATACGGCCTGAATCCGCAGCAGGCGCGCCAGCTGGTCAGGGAAGGGAATGAGGACATCTTCGAAAGGATAGCTAAGGATAAGGAAATGGTCTCCGTCGCGGCAACGACGTTCCTCAGCACATTCACGGAGATGGAACGCGAAGGGCTGAACGTCGGCGCAATATCGGAGGCGTCGATACTGGATGCGTTCGATTCGCTGAAAGCGTCAAAATTCGCCAAAGAGGCGTTACCGTCGCTGTTCAGGGAGATCGCCAAAGGAACGTCACTGAACGATGCGGTATCAAAACTCGGATTGAGCTCGATGGACGAAAAGGAAGCGAGAAAGATCATCGCGGCCGTCGTCAAACAGAGAGAGGCGTTCGTCAGAGAGAAGGGCATGTCATCAATAGGCCCGCTCATGGGCCCGGTGATGGAGGCGCTCCGCGGAAAGATCGACGGGAAGAAGATGAACGAGATCCTCACTGACGAGATAAAGAAGATGCTCTGACCCGAAAGATCGGGATCGAAGATCATACCGATGTTCTGAGGACCGGATAGAAAAATTGGTTACGGTCGGGAGGTCTTTCGACCCCCCGGCCGCGTTGAATTGGTTTATGTTCGGTTTCCGATTACACGATCTTCTTCGCGACGATGTCTATGTGGACCTCGCCGTTCGGCTCTACCGTGCATACGAATCCTTCTGCTACGCAGACCGGGCCGCCATCAGCTGTGCAGGTATACGTCCATCCGCCGGTGAGGCAGTGGAGCGTGTACTGACCGGGCAGGCACGGGGTTTCGAAGTGGTAGTTGTCGTCGACGTCCAGCCAGAAGTCGTAGCATCCGCAGTCGCATCCGTCAGCGTCGTCCTCTTCGAAGTGGAACGCCTGACCGAGGTACTGTGCGGTGACATCGAGCTCTGCCGTGCCGCCGTTCGTCTCCGAGTGTACGAAGAGATACTGCAGACCGCCGTTGGGCGCCAGCTTCGCGATGTCCTTCGCCGGGATCAATATGCTTCCGCCTGTTGTTCCCTTGTAGCATCCGGACCCGTCGTTGCCGCTGCCCCAGCCGCTGTTCGTCGTTCCCTTGTTGACGTTACCGAAGACCGCCATCGTGACCCCGCTTGCCTTGATCCCCGAGTAGAAGTTGAGTTCTATCAGGAGGTCGTTGCCGGATGCGCTTACCGTGTAGGTACCGACCTTCTTGGCCGGGTTAGCGCTGCCGTTGGTGGGGTCGTTGCCGCATATCAGGTCGCCGACGAAGTCCTCTCCAGCGAGGATCGCGTCAACGTCTATGTTCGTGGCGCGGAACCAGTTGCCGGTGCTGTTGTCGGCTATGTATGTTCCGGCGCCGCCGCCTGTAACGGTTCCGCCCGAGAGCTTCTTCTGCTGCACTACCTTGTAGTCCATCGACAGGAACATGAATCCGCGGATGAGGTCGTTCTCGAATACGGCAATCTCCTTGCCCTCGATCTCGACCTTGGCGTCCTTGGCCGTTACCAGGACGAAGTCGCCCTGCACACCGGCCCTGAGGATCAGGCCCTGTTCGTATGTCATCTCTTCGATCACGTAGTAGACGTTGCCGATGATGATGTCCGCAGACGGACCGAAGACCGCCATGCCGTCCGCACCCGTTGTCGCCGTGAAGACAGGCTCGCCGAAGGGCTCGCCGTCCGCGTCAACCGCGAATGCGAGGAAGGTGTATCCCTCTCCCGGTGCGTAGCTGCCGTCGTGCTGCTCGACCAGTTTCTGGACCTTGAACCATCCTTCCGGGATTTTCTCCACGTTCTTCACGTTGACGGTCGCGGTCCTGAAGTCCACGATCGTCACTTCGAATTCGTTCACTGTTACGAATGCTGCGCCGTTGAGAGAGTATGATGCCTCCCATCCCGGTGCGATCTCCTTTATCGTGTACACGCCTGCTTCGAGCTTGTCCAGCTTCACGAAGCCGTTCGTCGGAA
>JAIRTZ010000033.1 GCA_031254685.1 Methanomassiliicoccaceae archaeon | reverse complement strand
TTGTTATATCGTCGGATAGCTCCGCCGCGTCCGTGCCGAGCACCTCGCGTATGCGGACGATGTTCTGCCCCTTCATGTTGAAGAACCGCATCATGTCGTCTATCGAATCGAGAAGCCTTCCCAGCATCTCCGGGTATTCGAGGTCCATCGCCCTTATCTCGACGCACCCGGACATCTCCCATATCTCCAGCGCGCCGAATATCCTGTCCGCGATGACGACGGGATAAACCCATCGGTCGCCGTACCTTGCGGTTATCTCCGGCCATTTCAATGCCAGCGCCGGGTCGAGCAGCGACAGGATCTGCATCCTGTCCTCGCCGTGGACCCCTCTCTCGACCGTCGGGATCTCATCGGGCATCATGTACATCGGCGTTTGGCTCTCGCCGACGAACACCGTCGATGCGCCGACCGCTTTCATCAGTTCGGGAACGCTGTCCTGCGGAACGCCCACTATCAATCGTATGATTATTGCCGGCACAGGCCCGTACGCGCGGACCGCCTGCTCCGCAAGCTCGAACACCGTGTTCCCCTTCGGTATCCCGGGCTTGTACACTTCGTAGACGTTCTCCGAACCCCAATCCTCCCTCTCGTCGTACGCGCGGACAACTTTCAGCGCACGATCCAACCGGTTCACGGATTCCTTGATCTCGTCCTTATCGAGGTCCATCTCCGCGATAAGCTGTCTTGTGGTCGTTTTCCCCAGTCCGGAGATGTACGCCAGCACTTTATCGTCGACCGGGAGCAGCGGCTCGCTGCGCAGCGACGCGAACTTCTCGCCGTCCTCCGACAGCACGTATCGTACCCTTCCGCGCACGAACCTTCCCAACTGTATGCGTCCGCTCTCCCTCAGCGACCCCCATTCCTTCATGTCGAATCCGTCAATGCGGTTGAAGACGTCCAATACGCTTCCCGCGGACCCGTAGAATTTGAAATACTCCTCGATGGAGCCGAACCTGCTGCCCTTCGCGCGCCTGTGCCTTTCCACGGCGGTGTGGCTGAACACGTTGCTGTGCCCGGTCTTGAGACGCATGCGGTCCGTGCGCTTCATGTACTGGTCGTTCTCCGATATCAAAAATCGCCCGCATGATACCTCGCCGTCCGCCGTGAGCGCGTCGAGCGTCGTCTTCGCATCGCTTTCCGGTATCGACAGCGCGAACGCCACCTCGTGAACGGTGGCCGGCGAAAAGCATTCGAGATGCCTCATGACTATACGGTCAAGCGAACTGTTCCTTTCCTGCGCATCGTACGTCAGCTTTGAGAAGGACCATTTGTTCCTTGCGATGTCCGTCCTTGTGATGAGATACATCGACTCCAGCTTCCTGAGGGAGCGGAACACAGTGTCCTCGTCCGTTTCGGACGCGGTGACGATTTCGTCCATCGTCATCTCGGATGTCAGCGAATCGAATACTTTCCGATCGGCGTCGTTCATCTCCCGTTCCTTGCCGACGGCGGACGCGTACCACTTTATCTCGTCCGCGGGCATGATGTGCGGGTCGTCGAGGAACACCGTCCCTATTTTTCGTTCCTTCAGAAGTTCCCTGCACCATCCGTCCACCGTCTTGCGGTCGGCGTCCGCGTACGCGTAGACGTTCCTTCCGCGCTCTCTGAACGCCTGCAGCGGTCCCGTACGCATCAGCATCGGGACGATGTCGTCCTTGTTCGTTATCCGGCCGATCTTCTCCCTGAAGTACGGAACGACCGCGTCCTCGGTGAATTCGAAGTCCTTCACGGAATCGCCCATCGCCCTGTAGAGCACCTTCCTGTGAAGCTCCCTGAGCAAAGCGCTCCGGTCCTCCATCAGAACGATATCGGAATATCCGGAAAGGATCGCGTTGTGCGCGAACGGCGACGGCGTCCCGGAGAAGCGAATAGTGCTTATCGTCATTTCACCGCGTTCTATCATATCGAGTATCACGCGGGCGTTCCTGATGTCCATGTCGTCCTCCAATACCTCGCGGTACGTTTCCTCGATCACGGGCATATCGTCCATGCTCCCGAGCGCGTCAAGAAGGTATGCGGAGCGCATCTGCTGACGGTTCACGGATATCGGGCGTCCCATGTAGTTACGGAGTATCATGAAGCTCCGTGACGCGGTGTGACGGAACCGCATCTTGAATATCTCGGAATCCTTCACGGCCTTCCGCAATATCCCCTCGAGGTCCTTCGACGAAAGAAGTGACGGTATTTTATCAATGTCCACGTGCCTGGACGTTCCGATCATGAAGCTGTCGTCCGACATCGATACCGAAACATTACAGCCGAGCAGATTGGATAATCTGTACGCGTACCCTCTCGATAACGCGTCATTCACGCGCCGTCCGAAGGGGAAATGGAATATCAGCCTATGATTGCCGGACGGGTCGATGTACTCCTCGATCGCCAGTCCTTTGTCATCCGGTATTATGTCCGTCGTCGCCTTCTGCTCTTTGAAATACGACAGTATCGATCTTGCTGAGCCTTCGTCTATGTCGAACTCATCGCATATCCCGCCGAGCGCTACGATATCGTCCATTCTCGATGCCATCTCGCCCCTGAACTTCGCCACTTCCATGGAAAGGTCGAACGACCGCGGGAGCATCTCGCCCGCCCACGACGGCACCGTCGGTTTCCGGCCGGACGCTTCCTTAACGTACGCGCTCATCCCTTTCGTTCTCACGAATTCGAACGACCTTCCGCCGAGGACGAAGATGTCCCTCGGCGATAACCGTTCAACGAACTTCTCGGAAAGCTCTCCCATAGGCGAGCCGTGATTCGTCAGCACACGGTAGTTCGCCTCCTCGGGTATCGTCCCGAGGTTCATGAAGTATATCATTCTCGCGCCTTTCTTCCTTCCGAACCGGTTGTCCGTCTCGTCGTACCATATCTTTGAGTATACGCCCTCGAACTCGTCTTTACTGCCCAAGTACTTCAGTACGCTGATGAACTTCTCCTTCGGGAGGCTGCGGTAGCAGTACGATCCCCTGATCACGCCGTACGCATCGTCGACGTCCCATCTGCTGTCCAAACTCATTCCTACAACGGCCTGCGCCAATACGTCAAGGCAGTTCTCCGGTATCCCGACGCGGTCGATGTCCCCGCGGTGCGCCGCGCGGCACATCACCGCGCATTCCACGAGGTCGTCCTGATCGAACACAAGCAGCCGCCCCTTGGACGTACGTCCCATACTGTGACCGCTCCGTCCGATCCTCTGCAGTCCCTTCGCGACCGACTTCGGTGAACCGATCTGACACACGAGGTCGACGGAACCGATGTCTATCCCGAGTTCCAACGATGTGGATGATACCACGCACTTTATCTCGCCGTGCTTGAGACGTTCCTCGACGTTCAACCGTGTCTCTTTGCTCAGCGAGCTGTGATGCACCTCGATATTCTCCATGCCGCGTTCCTTCAGCTTGTACACCACGCTTTCGGCACCCGAACGCGTGTTCGTGAATACCAGCGTCGTCTCATGCTCATCTATCAATTCTTTGAGCTGATCGTACATCTTCGCGTTTACTATCTCAGACGAAAGCGTTGTCATGTCATCGGTCGGGCATATCACCTTGAGGTCCAGCTTATTCCTCGTCTCCGATTCCCCGGGCGTCACGTCTC
>JAIRTZ010000072.1 GCA_031254685.1 Methanomassiliicoccaceae archaeon | reverse complement strand
TGTGCACGCGGGAGAGGTGTGCGGTCCGTACTGATAAGCGGAAATGAGATTTCCGCATCGATATACAGCGAATTGAGGGAAAGGATAGCCGTGCTCAGGTCAAAAGGCATAATTCCGGGGCTGGCAGTCGTTCTCGTGGGAGAGGATCCCGCGTCGCAGGTGTACGTGAGGATGAAGGGAAAGAAGTGCGAGGAGCTCGGAATGCATTCCGTGACCGTTGTGCTTCCGGCGGACGCGTCCGAGAATGAACTTCTCAGAAAGGTGGACGAACTGAACAAGGATGACAGGATACACGGATTCCTGGTGCAGCTGCCCCTTCCCAAGCATATGGACGAGGACAAAGTTATAAACGCGATCGATCCGAGGAAGGACGTGGACGGCTTCCATCCGGGCAACGTGGGAAAGATGCTCATCGGGAAACCGATGTTCCTCCCGGCCACGCCGGCGGGCGTCCAGCAGATGCTGGTGCGCAGCGGCGCGGAAACAAAGGGGAAGCACGTGGTGATCGTCGGAAGGAGCAACATCGTCGGGAAACCGATGGCCGCAATGCTCATGCAGAAGGGCGCCGGGGCGGATGCGACCGTGACCGTTGTGCATTCGAGGACGAAGGACCTCGGCATGCACACGGCAAAGGCCGACATCCTCATAGTGGCTATCGGTAAACCAAAGTTCATCACGGCGGATATGGTAAAAGAGGGTGCCGTTGTGATCGACGTAGGAACGAACAGGATAGACGACCCGACATCCCCGAAGGGGTCCAGGCTGGTGGGCGACGTGGACTTTGACAACGTCAAAGATATCGTATCCGCGATAACCCCTGTGCCGGGAGGGGTGGGTCCGATGACCATATGCATGCTGATGTCCAATGCCGTCAAAGCGGCGGAGATGTCACTGTAACGATACATGGGTGATAACATGATGAAAGAATGTGATGCTCACGGTTACTACCGTGACGAGATATGCCCCGTATGCGGGGAGCCGGGAAAATTCCTGATGAACGATTCCGAGTTGGAAAAACTGGGACGGACGATAGCGGGGATACTCAGGCACGGAAGGTTCGCCCCGAAGATGGACGAGCAGGGTTTCGTAAGCATGCGCGAAATGATATTCATGATAAAGGAGAACGTCAACCGCATGCATTGGCTGAGGCCGCACCATATAATCGCGTTGGTGGAGACCGACCCGAAGGGAAGGTACCAGACGTCCGGCGACATGGTGAGGGCGACATACGGCCACTCGATAGCGCTCGATCTCGAACTTTCGTCGGAGGACGTGCCCGCGAAGCTGTTCTTCCCGACGACGACGGAGGAGCTGAACATAATATTGGAGACCGGTCTGAACCCGTCGGACCGCTCGATGGTACATCTGTCGTTAACGTACGACGACGCGATGAGAGCGGGAAAGGTAAGGGTTGAGGACCCCGTGATACTGGAAGTGGATGCGTTCGCCGCATTGGACGCCGGCTTTGACATAGGGAAGGCCGGAAGGACCGTGTTCCTGGCGAAGCAGATACCCCCGGAATGCCTGAGCATTGCCGACGAGAACGAGTACGAGTGATCGAATGCCGACGATACTCAGGCCGGACGAGGTCCGGGAAAGGTACGGCAAGCTGTTCTGCCAAGGGTTCTTCACAATGGTCGACGAGGAGAACGGCGTGGCGCAGATCGTGGAAAAATGTATCTCGCGCGGGCCGATCGAATGGGACATCGTCAACCGAAAACGAACGGGCGGTGTTCTCAAGGATATAAGATCGGACGGCGTGACGATAATCATGGACACCGTGATAGGCGAGGCGCCGATGAACTTCGGTCCCGTTTCCGCCGAACTGGGCGGTCAGGGCATTTATTCGTTATCCGTGAAAGGCGACCGGGTGCACACAAAGTGGATGGGCCTCGCCGGCGCGACCGTCGGTATAGGCGCGTGCATACCGCAGTGCGACGACGTGATAGAGACGATCTATCCCGACGATTTCAAGATAGGCGGCGCGCACCGCGCCGAGGTCGAGATAATAACGCCGAAGATGGTGCGCGTGATAATAGGCGTGGACGATACGGACACCAAAGAAAAGGGCGCGTCCTGGGTCATGACAATGAAGCTCGGGAGGGAATGCCCCGTGGGACGGTATCTGGACCACAAGATAATACAGCTTAACCCGAAGGCCCCGGGAAAGACGACCAACTGCTGTTCGACCGCGGTATCATTCGCGGTACGTCCCGAGGATATCGGGAAACTCGTGGAGTTCGCTAAAGATTACGTGGCGAAGAACACATATTCCAAGGACACCGTGATCGCAGTGTTCAAAGGACTGAAGATACCGAAGGCGCTCGAGGAGTACGGATGGAGCGCGAAGCACGTACTGCTCGAGGTTGACGACGCGCTCGCCGTCGCGGAGGAATGCGGCGTCGACGTCATTCAGATAACCGGTCCGAAGGGAACGATAGGCGCAGTGGCCGCGATCGGATGTTTCGACATGGGCATAAGGTCCGCGGGCGTACCGGAGGATTTCGACTGACATGGCGCAGCTGACGGACCTACTGAAGGGGCAGGCGTACGGGCAGTACGAGCTGAGGCTTGAGCGCGAGGTCCGTCAGGGACGCATACCGAAGCACGTCGCGGTGATAATGGACGGCAATCGGCGCTACGCCGAGGAGACGCTGCACGGGGACGCGAAACAAGGCCACCTGAAAGGCAAGGACAAATTGGAAGAGCTGCTGGAATGGTGCATGGAGCTCGGCGTCCGTGTATTGACGGTGTATGCGTTCTCCACCGAGAATTTCTCACGGAAGGAGGACGAGGTCGGGTTCCTGATGGACCTGCTCGAAAAATCGCTGTATATGTTCGCCGATGACGAACGGATACACAGCAACCGCGTCAAACTGAAGGTGATCGGCGACATCACGATGATGCCGGCGAACGTCGCCGAGGCGGTGAGGTACGCCGAGGAAAAGACATCCGGGTATTCGGAGTTCCATCTGAACATGGCGATAGCCTACAGCGGGCGGCAGGAGATCAAGGACGCGATAAAGAGCATCGCGCGCAAAGTGAAAGCGGGCGAGTTGGACATCGAGGACATTGACGAATCGCTGATATCCGATCATATGTACTCGCCGTCGCACCCGGACCCCGACCTTGTGCTCAGGACATCCGGCGAGTTACGGGTATCGAACTTCTTACTGTGGCAGCTGGCGTACTCGGAACTGTACTTCTCGGACGTATACTGGCCGGGCTTCAGGAAAATGGACTTTCTGAGAGCGATAAGGGCGTACCAGCAGCGCTCCAGAAGGTACGGGGAATAAATCAGAGGGACATCGATGGCTGCGGATATAATATTCCTGCACGCTCCGAGCGTGTATGATTTCAGAAAGAAACCGATATTCTACGGACCGGTGAGCGACGTCGTACCGTCGTCGCCGGTGTTCGAGATGTATCCGATAGGTTTTATGACAATGTCGGCGCATCTGGAGGACGCTGGATTCAGAACGCGCATCGTCAACCTTGCGGTCCGGATGCTCCAAAGCGACAAGTTCGACGCGGAACGAAAGATCGCAAAGCTCAATTCAAAGGTATTTGCGATAGACCTCCATTGGATGCCGCACGCGCACGGGGCGTTGGAGATCGCAAAGATCGTGAAAAAGTACCATCCCGACTCGATCGTCGAGCTCGGCGGTTTCACATCGTCGTACTTTCACGACGAGCTCATTCAGCGTGACGAGGTGGACATGGTGATGCGCGGCGACTCCACGGAGATGCCGCACATTAAGCTGATGGGAACGCTGGCGAAGGACGGCGACCTTTCCGATGTCCCGAACCTGACATGGAAGGATAAGGGCGGGAAGGTGCATGTCAATCCGATATCGAACATACCGGACGACCTCGATTGGCTGAAATTCGATTACGGGACGGTGATACGCAAATCGCTGAGGCACGGCATCAAAGACTCATTACCGTGGCTCGGCTGGGACAAGATGCCCCTCACGTCCGTGCTCTCGGTGCGCGGATGCTCGTACAACTGCGCCGAATGCGGAGGCTCGCATTCGGCGAACAAAAGACTGCTGTGCCGCAACAGGCCGGCGTTCAGGAGCCCGGAGAAGCTGGCCGAGGATATGAGCGCGATACAGGATTACCTGAGGGCGCCGATATTCATCATAGGCGACCCGAGGCAGGGCGGGAAGGATTATGCGGAGCGTCTCTTCAAAGCGATCAGGGAACGCAAGATAAAGAATCACGTCGCGTTCGAACTGTTCGCGCCTGCGGACGAGCAATTTTACGGAATGGCGGAGAAAGCGTTAGGCGAATACTCGATGGAGTTCTCACCCGATTCGCATGACGAGCGCGTACGCACGGCGCTCGGGAGGAACTACGATAACGCGGCCATCGAAGGGACCGTACGCAAGGCGTTCGATAACGGCTGCACAAGGTTCGACCTGTTCTACATGACCGGATTGCCGGAACAGACCCGCGATTCGGCGATGGACAGCGCGAGGGCCGCGAAGAGGTTATGGGAACTTGTCGGCAAAGATGACAAACTGTACATCTACAACGCCCCGTTCGCTCCGTTCGTCGACCCGGGAAGCAGGGCGTTCGAGGATCCCGAAAGTTTCGGGTACACGTTCTTCGCGCGCACGCTGGAGGACCACAGGAAGTTACTCGACAACCCGTCATGGAAGCATGTCCTCTCGTATGAGACGAAATGGATGACCCGCGACGACATCGCGGAAACGTCATACGACGCGGCCCTTGAGCTTGCCGGCATAGAATATCAGTGCGGGCGCATATCCAAGGACGCATACGAACAGCGCGTGGAAAGGACGAGGACCGCAAGGACACTGATGCGGAAGATAGATGAGATACTTATTATCAAGGACGCGCACGAGCGCGAGCGCGAGCTGTGGAACGTAAAGGAAGAGGGCGAGAGGCTCATGCAGTCCACGGTCTGCAATAAGAAAGACCTTGACTGGGACACCGGATCGATATGGTCGAACGCCCCGCGTGTGATATCCGGTCTCGTGAAGAACGTGTTCCGAAGATGATCACTCTTTTCCGCCCAATTCCTTGGAACGTTTTGTGGCCGCCTCTACGGCATTGATCAGGGACGATCTGAAACCGCCCTTCTCAAGCACCTTGACGGCCTCTATCGTCGTTCCTCCCGGGGAACAGACGATATCTTTCATTTTGCCGGGAAGTTCTCCCGTTTCCAGTATCGTCTTGGCGGCGCCGAACAGCGTCTGCGCCGCAAGCCTCGTCGCGACGTCCCTGGGAAGCCCCATGAGCACCCCGCCGTCGGATAACGCATCGATCATCATGTACGCATACGCGGGCCCGCTCCCGCTCAGCCCGGTGACCGCATCAAGGAGATTCTCCGGGACCTCGTACGAAATACCGACCGCTCTCAGCACCCGGTCCACAGTTGCGCAGTCCTCCGCCGTCGCTCTCGACCCGCGCGAAAAAGCGGACGCGCTGGCCAGGACCATGCACGGTTGGTTCGGCATTACGCGTATAAATCGACAGCCTGGCACATTTGATTCCAATGAATTTATCGTGACCCCCGCGGCTATCGACATTATCAGATGCGACTGCGTCAGAAGCCCTTTCAGAGGCGCCAAAACCTCCTTTACCTGCTGCGGTTTCACCGAAAGCACTATGAATTTGGCATTTTTGGCGACCGCGGCGTTGTCCTCGTGAACTTCCACGTTCAAAGTGTCGGCGATGTACTTCCTTCTCGGCGCGTAAAGCTCGCTCGCCACTATCTCGTCGGCTGTGTAAAGCCCGGTGGAAATGATGCCCTTCATCAGCGCCTCGGCCATGTTGCCGGCGCCTATGAAACCGATCTTTTTGGTCATTTGTTGCACCCGGTGCGCAATGGCGATGCCCTATAATAAATCTACTCAGAAGATTCCCCGACAAGATAAGCCAGCGCACGTCTCGCTGTTAATATTTTTGTACTCACGCAATTTTATATAATTACAAGACATGCCGAAGCCCAATGTCGCTAATAACGGAATACCTGCCCGTGGCGATCCTCGCTGTGCTCGCACTCGGGTTCGCTCCGCTGTCATGGTTCATGTCCAGGTTTTTCAGGCCCAACAAACCCTCGCAATGGAGGGACACGACATATGAGTGCGGTTCCGAACCGATCGGTGATGCGCACGTCCAATTCAAGTTCCAATACTACGTCTTCGGTATCGTTTTCGTTGTTTTCGATCTTATTGCGACGTTCCTCATGCTCTGGGCGGTATCATACTCTGCGTTGTCCGACACATCCAAAATTTGGGTGGTCGCATTCCTTGCCATACTCATCATAGGGGTTGCCTACGCACTGAACAGGGAGGGAAAAGTATGGATATGAGCCTATACCCGCACGCTGTCGCAATGAGCGCCAACGAGTTCATGTCATGGTCGTCGGCCATGATAAACAACCTGCTGAGCGCCGGGACGAAGAAGATGCTGGACGGACTGACCGGCCCGATATGGTCATGGGCCATGAAGAACTCGATACACCCGCTGCACTTCGGGCTTGCATGCTGCGCGCTTGAGATGGCCGCCGCGTCCAACACGAAGTTCGATGCGGAACGTTTGGGAACGATATACAGATCGAGCCCGAGGCAGACGGACGTGCTGCTGATCAACGGATGGATATCGAAAAAATTGCGCCCCGACATAAGGCGTCTGTACGAATAGATGCCAGCGCCGAAGTGGGTCGTGGCAATGGGCGAGTGCGCCATATCCGGGGGTCCGTGGTATGATTCGTACAACATTGTGCAGGGGACCGATCAGATAGTGCCCGTGGACATCTACATACCGGGATGCCCGGCGAAACCGGACGCGATGATAGACGGTTTCATGTTGCTGCAGCAGAAGATCACCAGATACTTCGAAAGAGGCGTTTTCATGGAGGACTGAGGATGACGGACAGTTTCATCGAGGCCCCGACGCCGGAAGAGGTGGTCACGCTTGCACAGGCGAAGTTCCCCGGCAGGATCACGGTAAGGAAAACGGCGGTGCGCAGGGTGTCGCTCACATGCGACAGGGACATCATACACCCGCTGTGCAAATATATTCATGACGTTCTTAATTTCGAGCAGGCATCGTCCGTATGCGGTGTCGACTGGGTGGACCACATGCAGGTAGTGTACCATCTGTCGAACTACTTCAACGGAGTGATGATCGAGATAAACGTCGACGTACCGAACGACGACCCGCACATCGATTCCGTCGCTCTCATATGGGAGGGCGCGGACTGGCACGAACGGGAGACATACGAATTGTTCGGGATAATATTCGACGGCCATCCGAAACTGGAGAGGCTGCTCACGCCGCAGAACTACGAGTTCTTCCCGTTCAGGAAATCATATAAGCTAAGGGGGCAGGAATAATGGCGGAGATGTGGCTCACAATGGGACCGCAGCATCCGTTCTCCCACGGGCTGTGGACGCTCAAGGTCCTCGCCGACGGTGAGATCGTGAAGGATGCGGTGCCCGTCATAGGGTACCTGCACCGCGGCTGGGAGAAGGAATGCGAGAACCGTCCGTACCCGCTGATAATACCGATGGCGGACCGTCTCTGCTATTCCGCGTCCATGACGTGGTCGCACGTTTATTGCAAAGTGGTCGAAGAGGCGCTGGAGATAGAGCTCACGGACAGGACGAAGTACTTACGGGTGGTCGCGGACGAGATCTGCAGGATACAGTCGCACCTGATGTGGCTGGCCGCCATGGGCACCGACCTCGGCAACCTGACGGTATTCCTTTGGGCGCTCAGGGAGAGGGAATTTTTCCTCGATCTCAACGTGAAGTTATGCGGTCAGAGGCTCACGACGAACTATCCGAGGATAGGAGGCGTGCGCAACGATATGCCGTACTACTTCGAGAGGGACTGCCTGAGGGTCGTGAAGCGCTTCGAGAAGGCGATATGGAACATCATCGCGATGATGGACGAGTCCGCCATAGTCGTCTCAAGACTGAAGGGCGTCGGCGTCATCTCAAGGAAGGACGCCGCCAATTACGGACTGACGGGACCGACGATGAGAGGGTGCGGCGTGGACTTCGACGTAAGGCGCGACGACCCGTACTGCAATTACGACCAGCTGGATTGGGAGGTCGCGGTGTGCAAGGAGGGCGACGCATACGGAAGGTACCGCGTCAGGATCGAGGAGATGCTTCAGAGCTGCGAGATAATCAAGCAGGCGATGGAGAAGCTCGACAAGCTGCCGAAGACCGATCCGACGAGAGTGAAAGTACCGAAGAACGTCCCCGCGGGAACGCACTTCGCAAGGCTCGAGGACCCCAGGGGGGAAAGTCTGATGTACCTGATATCCGACGGTTCGGACAGGCCGTACAGGCTGAAGGTGCGCAGTCCGATATTCGTTAACGTTTCTGCGTCGAAACACCTGGTGGACGGCGTTCGTATAGCGGATATCCCGGCGATCATGGGAACGATAGACATGTGTCTCGGGGAGACCGACAGGTGATGCCATGCCGTACGACAGCATACTCAATTGGATAGTCTTCAAGGACCCGATGGTCAACCCGTTCTACAATGTCTACAACTTACCGTATGACATCGGATTCAAACTGTGGGAGATACTCGGCGGCGCGATCGCGTGGCTAATAAACCTGATATTCCCGGGCAACGGGGCGTCGAAGTTCCTTGTGTCGCAGGAAGTGACCGGGATACTCGCCCTCGTCCTGATGGTGGTCGTGATATTCGCGGTCGCCTTTGTGATCAATCTGACAATGATATGGGAGGAACGTAAGGTCCTCGGAAGGATGATGGACAGGAGGGCCACACGCGTCGGCCCGCTGGGTTATCTTCAGAACCTTGCGGACGGTCTCAAGACGTTCCTCAAGGAGAACATAACGCCGTCCAAGGCGGACAAGAAAGGGTACATGTGGGCGTTGTCCATCGTCATCGGGACGTCCGTTCTGATCGCGTGCATGATACCGCTGAGCGACAGATGGTTCATCGCCGACTACGGGGCCGGATTGTTAATAATATTCGGTCTCTTTGCGATAGCGCCTTTCATGATACTCGTCGCCGGCTGGGCGCAGAACAATAAATACGCTTTGCTCGGCGGAATGAGGGCGGCGGCGCAGATGATCTCGTACGAGGTGCCGATGCTCATCGTCTTCGCATCCGTTACGCTGATGGCCAAGAGCTTCAACATCAACGATATCGTCGCGGCGCAGGTAGGGATGTGGTTCATCGTCCCGCAGATACTCGGTTTCATCGTGTTCATGGTGGCCGCGGTCGCCGAGGCCGAACGCATACCGTTCGACCTGCCCGAGGCGGAGGCGGAGCTCGTCGAGGGATGGCAGACGGAATACAGCGGTATGAAGTGGGGCCTCATCATGCTTGGGGACTACTTCAGAGGCTACGTCGCGTGCGCACTGGGCGTCATCATGTTCCTCGGAGGATGGATGATCCCGTTCACGTCGTGGAACGCGATCCCGGAGATAGTGTTCCTTCTGAAGGTCTTCCTGATATTCTTCGTGTTCGCATGGATAAGGGCGGCGCACGCCCGTGTCAGGACCGACCAGATATTATGGCTCGGCTGGAAGGTGCTGCTGCCGCTGTCGGTGATCAACCTGCTGATAGTGCTGGCGCTTAAGATAGGAGGGATGGTATGACCATAAAGTATCTTGACAAGTTCCCTAGGAGCAATGCCCGTACGCTGTGGGTACTGAAGCCCATGTGGGTGACGCTGAAGAATATGTTCAAGACCACGCTGCACAGGCCGGTCACCATAATGTACCCGTACGAAAAGGAATGGGTGCCCGACAACTACCGCGGCCGTCCCGGGCTGATATTCGAAAAATGTCTGGGATGCGGCATATGCAAGAGGATGTGCCCGACAACGTGCATATCCATGATCGAAGTTGACGGCGACGACGGCAAGAAGGTGGACCGTCCCCAGGTGAACCTGGGAAGGTGCATGATGTGCGGATACTGCGCCGAATACTGTCCGGTGAACGCGATGATCGTCACTCCGGACTATGAATTGGCCGCATACACACGCGAGGAGCTGATCTACGGACCGCGTAAACTTGCGTGGCCGAAGCACACGGAGATGATGCAGGTCCACCTGAAGGAGCATCTGCTCTCGGACCTGAAGAACGGCGTCACGGACAAGCCGACGGCGTTCTACAGCATCGACCGTCCGGAACTGAACGATGCGAAGTGCATAGGCTGTTCGAGATGTGTCAAAGTGTGCCCCACCGGTGTGATCGAGATGTACACCAAAGGAGAGAACGCGGCAGGGAAACCGATAAAACGTCCGAAGTTCGACCTTGCGAAATGCGTTTGCTGTCAGAATTGCGTTGACGAGTGTCCGAAGGACGCTCTCGTGATAAAGGAGGTGCTGTGATGGGACTTGGTGCAAGTATCGGGTCGTTCATCGACAGCGTGATAGGTCTGTTCTGGGATGTCCTGCACTATGCGGGCGACAACCCGGACGCGATCGCGTTCATTGTGCTGGCGGCGATAACGATCGCGTCGGCAATATTCGTGGTGATATCTGACGAAGTCGTACACAGTGCGTTCTACTTAGCGTTGACGTTCGTGTGCGTCGCCGTAACGTACTTCTTCCTGCAGGCGGAGTTCATAGGCGTCGTGCAGCTGATGGTCTACGTCGGTGCGATAACGATAATGTTCGCGTTCAGCATCATGCTTACGAGAAGGACGATAATGAATAGGAGTGATGGCGATGAATAAGAAAGCGTTGCTGGTAGGATCCGCCGTGGCGGCGGTTGTGATGGTGATGCTCCTGGCAGCCGTCGTTTACTCCGGTGACTTCGAGGAACTGAATGACAACGGGATGAGCAACATACCGTTCACGCCGGACGGCGACAACCCCATCGAAGGGTCGCTGCCGGACATGCTGTTCGATAAGTACGGTCCCGTGATCCTCGTGTTGGCGATACTGATGTTCGGCGCGATAATCGGCGGTGCGTACATAGCGAAGGAGGATGATGAAGATGATTCCGATTGAGTTCTTCCTGATACTGTCCGCGGCGCTGTTCTGCGTCGGTATAGCGGGCGTATTGACAAAAACGAACGGTATCGTGATACTGATGTGCATAGAGCTGATGCTCAATGCGGCCAACATCAACTTCATCGCGTTCGCGTCATTCCTGAATGATGCGCTGGGACAGATGTTCGTGCTGATGACGATATCCGTCGCCGCGGCCGAGGTCGGAGTGGGTATCGCGATACTCCTGCATGCATATAAATCGAAGAAGACGACGGATGTCGACGACCTGACGGTAATGAGGTGGTAAGTATGTTCATGGAATACGCATGGCTCATTCCTTTCCTGCCTCTGATGGGATTCGTGATAGTCGGTTTCTTCGGGAACAGGTTCCGCGAGGGCGGCGGTTATTTAGCGGTCGGCTTCGCGATAGCGGCGTTCGCGCTTGCGGCGCTGACGTCGTACGAGTACCTGACAAGCGATCTGTACGCGGTCAGCGCCCCGTTCGTCACAGATGTGCAATGGCTGGCGTTCGGTTCGTACGAACTGAACTTCGGCATTTATATTGACAGCTTAACGTGCGTGATGATGCTGTTCTCGTCGTTCATATCGACGATGATCTTCGTCTACTCGATAGGGTACATGCACGGCGAGGGAAAGAAGAAGAGAAGGTATTACGCTGAGATCTCGTTATTCCTTTCGGGAATGCTCGGCCTGATACTCGCCAGCAACTACCTGGAGATGTTCATCTTCTGGGAGATAATGGGCGTGTGCTCCTACCTGCTCATAGGGTTCTGGAGCTTCAAGCACCCCGACGGCGACGAAGCGTCTATAAAGGCCGCTTCCGCCGCGAAGAAGGCGTTCCTAGTGACGCGCCTCGGCGACGTGTGCTTCATGACCGGATTGTTCGTACTGCTGTGGTCCTTCGGGAACCTTGACTTCACGACGCTGTTCGATCCCGCCGTGATACTGACGACGGACTCGACGATGATACTCATCGGTTCGCTGCTGCTGTTCGGCGGCGTCATAGGAAAAAGCGCGCAGTTCCCGCTGCAGGATTGGCTGCCCGACGCGATGGCCGGCCCCACGACCGTTTCGGCGTTGATACACGCGGCGACGATGGTCAAGGCGGGTGTCTACCTTGTCGCAAGGTCGTATCCGTTATTCATACAGCACGCGGATGTGATGCTGATCGTCGCGATAATCGGCGGTGTGACGGCGTTCATAGCCGCGTCGATGGCAATGAACAACATGAACCTGAAACGCGTGCTCGCGTATTCGACGATATCGCAATTGGGATACATGATCATGGCGCTGGGCGCCGGAGGTTATGTGATCGCCATCGAGGGAGCCGTTCACGTGAACGTCCTGGCGTGCGTAGGATTCACGGCGGGCGTGTTCCACATGATCAACCACGCGTTCTTCAAAGCGCTGCTGTTCATGTGCGCCGGTTCGGTGATACATTCCGCAGGTACCGAGGATATGCGCAAATTGGGCGGGCTGCATAAGAAGATGAAGGTCACGTCAATAACGATGCTGATAGGCTCTTTATCCATAGCAGGGTTCCCGCTGCTGAGCGGTTTCTGGTCCAAGGACCTCATACTGGAGGCAACGATGGAACCGTCGACCCTCGGACTGCCGGCCGGAACGATATTCCTGATATTGTTCGCGCTCGGCGCGATCACGGCGTTCATGACGGCGTTCTACATGTTCAGGATGTGGTTCATGACCTTTGCCGGTCCGCCGGGAGAGGCCACTGAGCACAGCCACGGCGAATCGCCGAGGACGATGACCACGCCGCTGATAATATTGTCGGTGTTCGCTATTGCGTCGGGATTCCTGATATTCTTCGGGCTCGCCGACATACTGACGTTCAACGTCATCGACCGCGGAGCGGGCCTCGAATACATATTCGGGCACTGCGGGCACACCGGCGCGCACATACTCGAATCGATCGTCAATAACGTATGGACGTACGTGACGCTTGCGCTGGGGCTGTTCGGCATATTCCTTGCGTACCTGATGTACTGCAGAAGGACGATAGACCCGGGACGCTTCAATTCCGACGGAGAATCGCCGATCTATAAGTTCCTGACCGCGAGATACTTCTTCCCGCAGCTATACAACCAGATCGCGTTGAAACTCGGTTACGGGGTTGCGAAGGGCGTCGAGTACGTCGATCGCAATCTTATCGACGGAACGGTCGACGGCATAGCCAACGCCGTCGTCGGAGGCTCCGGCGCGATGAGGAAGATGCAGACCGGATACGTTCGGAATTACGCCGCGTATGTTGTGGTAGGTGTCATCGTCCTGATAGCGCTGCTTGTGTTCCTCGTCAAATGGGGAGGTGTGTGATATGGAAATATCAATAATCCTCCTGCTGCTGATACTGCCGCTTGCCGGCGCGATACTGAGCATAGTGCTGTCCAAGAA
>JAIRTZ010000042.1 GCA_031254685.1 Methanomassiliicoccaceae archaeon | reverse complement strand
CCGCCTCCGCCTCCGCCGCCCGCGTTCATGTCAAGGCCCATCAGACCGTCATAGCCCTCGCCCTCGGGGCCTGCGCCCGCGGAGTTGTTCTCTGCGCTTGAACCTTTGACACCTTTATTGTAATAGGCCGCGCCTCCGCCGCCTCCGCCGCCCGCGGCGACCGCGACGATATCGCCGTTATCATCCCATACGATCACTGCCGCGCCGCCCGCGCCGCCGTTCTCGCCGGCACCTGCCGTCGCTTTCTGGCCGCCCGCGCCGCCGGCGATGATCTCATATGTGTACGTGACCGAGGCAACATTGCCTGTGCAGTCCATCCATATGACCATCACAGCGCCTTCCCCGCCGGCACCGCCGGCCTCGTTGTGGCTGCTGTCGCCGTTCTCGCCCGCGCCGCCGCGAAGCTCGATCTTGTACAGGTATCCCTCATCCAGCGTGAATTCGCCGCCGGATATGTCAACCTCGTCTATCGCGATCACGAAAATATCAAGGGCGGGGATATACTCCCTGTCGCCCACAGTCCCTGACCCTAATGTCTGGTCGGCAACGTTATCGCCGCCAAACATGCCCGCTCCCAAGAAGGCCGCAAGTACGAGCGCGAAAGAAACAAAAAGGACCGCTTTTTTGCCTTTTGAGCCAAAGCGTCCCTTATCTCCTATACACTCTTTGTGTCTCTCGGAAGACCCATCTCTTCCTTTCATATTTTGCATCCCCTGTAAGAAGGTCGGCTCGATCCCCTCTGACCGTTCCATACCTATGGACGTCATATCGCAGTAAGTATTATTAAAGAGTGATGGGTAAAAATATTAAAAGGACTGCGTAAACTATATATAATATATAGAGAAACAGACGACCTGCCGGACCGCATGAATGCCGTCTCACTGTTAACAATATATGTTAATGCGGCCCGCGGGCCGCCGTGAGTTTTGGCTCCGATGCAGGTTCATCCGGTCCTGTTCGCCTTCGGTATGACGTCGTCCTTGTACCGTATCAATCTGGAGACCATCCCCTGTATCGCGGGGCCGGGTATTCCTATCACCATCTCGTCCGGTTTCAGGTCCGTACGCTTCCTGCATCCGAAGCATCCGATCGATATGTTCGGCTCCTTCGTTATTATCGGCGTTGCCGTGATGTCGACGCACGCGGCCTGGAACGGCGCCGTCACGTATGTGACGCGTCCGCCCTTCTCTGCCGTGCATAACGGCTCGAACCAATAGATGCGTTCCGGGATGTCCACGAATATCACGACGTCCGGTTCAAAGTTCGCGTCCTTCAGCGGGCAGACGACCGATCCCTTCGTCTTGAACGGTACCGTCGCGCCCTCGTCTATCATCTTTTTCACGGCGCCGATGTTCTCGTGCATCTTCTGACCGAAGTGGAATTCCCCCGACGCCACCTTCTCGGGCCTCGGCATCATCCCGAGCGACGATGCGCCGACGTTGCAGACGTGGGAGTCCGTCGGCATCATGAACGAATTGCCGTGACGGGCCTGCATGACGGATTGACAGTAACTCAGCTGTTTCTCAGGTATCGGATATCCCTCGGGGAAGTTCTCGCTCTCTTTCACGAGCTTCACCGCTACGGGCTCATGCCTCAGTTCCAGGATCTCTTTGAATGCCTTCGCCGCTTCCGCGTTCCTCTTCAATGTGGACATGAACGTTGTCACGCTGTCGCACATAATATACGTTGCGTGATAACTATTGTTTGGATGATACGGAAAGATTAAAAAGGAAATGGTTTCGGCGTGGCTCAGATGCGTATCTCGAGGTCCTTGAAATGATAGACCTTCAGAGGACAGTTCATCTCGCATGCTTTGCATGCGGTGCCTAAGCACAGATCGGAGCGGACGCACAGCTCTTTTGTGCTCTTGTCCTGCGTCAATGCTTTCTCGGGACAATCCCTGGAACATTTCCCGCATCCGTTGCATCCCTTGAAGTTGCCGTACATCTTCATTCCCACTTCCTCGAGCGAGTAGAATCCCCTTCCTATCTCCGGGATGTCGGATTTCACCGTGCGTACGACCTTTGAGGGAACCTTTATCTCGGGCAGCTCTGCGATCCCGTACCCTTTGATCATGTCGTTGTACATCTCCATCGGCATGCCCTCGGCCCAGTACGCTATCTCCAGAACGTACATGTCCTCGAATGTCTTGTTGCCTGCGAACATTATGTGATTCGCCGATATCGAATCGGCGACCGACTGCATCTTGTCCAATGTTTTATCATTACTGAGCAGCTCGTGCGCCATCATCAGCGATGTGTTGCCGAGCTGGTAAACTTCGTCCAGCTGTCTCGGGATCATGCCGCATATCTGCGCCTTCAGCGGGTCCACGTACGTGCCTGACGCGCCGGCCATGTACATCACACCGATGTCGCTGTCCTTTATGCCCACCTCGTGCACCAATGTCCGATGTCCTGCGCGTATGGCGCCCATCGCCTTTCCCGCTTCCTGGACGTCCTTTTCGGAAAACCATATTCCGTCCATCAGGCGGACCTTCCTGTCAGGAGTGTTAATTTCGGGCAATGTGATCACGCCGGACTTGAGGCCCATCGCCATCGACGATACCACGCCCGTTCCGGTGATCCCCTTTGCCTTGTAATCGAGCACCCGTACTTCCCGTCCGGTCACCGGGTCAACTCTGGCGGCCGCCAGCGGTATTAACTTGTCGTTAAGCACCATGTTGTCCCAAAGGCCGTCATCCCCGGTTATATTGACATCGGATATCGCGCCGGGTGCGGCGAGAACGCCGTACTTTATCGATTGTCCCTCCATCGCGGGGCCGGCGGCGGCGCTTCCCGAATAGAGTTCGCCGTCAACGTACAGCCCCATCTCGGCGTTCGTGCCGTAATCGGTGACCATGCATGTCTGTTTCTTATCGAGCATTCCCGAACGTATGATCATCGCTAACGCATCAGCACCTATCTCATGCCTTATCGCCGGCGGTATGATCACCTCTGCCTCGGAATTGATCGACATCATGCCGATGTCGCCTGCGACTCTCGTATGTCCTCTGCGGGACGGTCTCACCACACCGAGAGTCTTCAGTCTGTTCTCGCCGGCGAACGCGAGATCGCGCACCTCGATGTTCTCGAACAGCGACAGCTGAATGGGATTTCCGCATATCGCGACCTTGTTTATATGTTTGATATTCTCGGCGCCGTGCAGACGGATCAGATCGTCCACCGTCTTCATTATTATCTTGTGGCCGACGGCCGAGCCGGACGTCATCCAAAAGTGCAGGTGGTCCATGATGTTCGCGCCCGGCAACGGATGTCTGACCGTCACCGCCGTCGAAATTATCTTTCCCCCTTTTTCCAGATCGATCAGGTGCGACCTGAACCCGCTGGTCCCGAGGTCCAATGCAATTCCATACGATACCATAGGTACGTCTCCTGACGGCGCAATGAACCTGATATGATATAACACTTTCAGAAGTAAAACAAAAATGGGTTTGGATTAAATGGTTTATGAAGTGCGCGTTCAGCCTTTTACACCCTTCACGAGGCCCAGGAGGTTCTCGTTCTTTATGAGCGCCGAAAGTCCGCAGCCCGGCGACACAACGTCGAATCCTGCCGCTTTCACGATCTGACCGTGCTTCATGCACTCTTCGGGGGTCCCCTGGAGCAGCGGGTTCACGACACCGACGTTGCCGACGAGGAACGTGCTCTTGCTGAGGCTCCTTACTTTCTTTACGCCTTCGACCGGGTCGACCTTCTCTTCTATCGAAAGTCCCGATACACCGGTTCCGACCATGTTGGACAGGAGCGACGTGGTGTTGCCGCATATGTGCAGAACGGAGAACGCTCCCTTGAGCGACGCGAGGCTGTCCTTCACGTAGCATCCGGAGAACTCGTCGAACATGTCCGGGGACAGAAGGTCCGTTGAGGACGAGGGCTCGGACATCTGAACGACGTCCGCGCCGGCGTCGCCGAGTGCCTGCGTGTACGCTTTGCATATCGGTGTGACGGCCTTCATCCACTTTGTGACCTCATCCGGTGCCATCATGATACCGAACACGAGGTTCTCAGTGCTTACCAGGTGACCGGCAAGTGTGAACGGACCGGTGTTGCCTGCGATAACGACGTAATCTTTTCCTTTCTGTTCTTTCAGAAGCTTTATCCCTTCGAGGACCTTCGCCGCCCTTCCCGACTTCAGGAATTCCTTCGGGTCCATGATCTGGGGTTCGTCATATTCGCCCATCATCGGGTCGAACTTGAACGGGTGCTTCTTCAGCATCGGCGTCCTGTCCTGCTTTCCGGGATCTACGACGCATCCCATTGTCTCTGCTTCCGCGGTAAGGCAGAACGGTGCCCTGACCGCTTCGAAACCGAGGACGTCCGCCTGGCCTGCGCCCAGCTTCGCCATTGCCTTCGGGTTGGAGTGTGCCTCCGGCCAGAAGACGCCCAGCGCTTCCATCTGGCCGATGGTGGCGCTCTGTGTGAAGACCGCTACAGGTGGCCTGTCGACCTTCTCTTTTCTCATTGCTGCGAGTACTCTTTCTCTTGGAGTCATTGCCATGGTATTCTCTCCTTGTGAGGTCAAAGGAAATCAAGTTATTTAATATAACCGTAGCATGCCTCGGGAGCGCTGGTGCACGTAACGAATGTTAACGGAACGCCGTCACGACATTCTCGGGTCGCCGGTCACGCGGACCGTTATTTCCGCGAAATTTATCGTCCGCGCAAGCACCTCCTCGTCCCAGTTGCCGAATGCGCCTTCGGTGGACATGTGCGTCCTCTGCCTGCTCACCGATTTTATATTGATCGCGCCGGACCGTTTCACCTTTTCCGTGAGATATGCGGTCAGACTGCGCACGGCGGCGGCCACGGCGGAATCGAAACGGTCGTAGTACACCATCCCCATGAACGGTACGGACGCCGAGAACCTGTAGTCCAGCGTGGGAGCGACGGTCGCCGTCAGCGATTCCGATATCTTACTGGTAACGGCGCCGACGGCGTTGCACACATCGAAATTCTCCGGGAATATGACCTTCGTGCCGAACCGTTCTCCCACGTCGGACATCAGCGCCTCCGCGGGCGCGCCGACGCCTATGATCGGGAACTTCAGCTTCGGCAGGAGGTCCACGGGCCGTCCGCGTTTCAGCGACAGCATCTTCCTTACCAGCTTCACGGACTCGTCGCTCTGCCAGCCGTCCATCTCGTCGTCGAGCATCTTCGACAGCAGCGCCTCGGATATCTTCATTTTCACTTCCTCGAACATTATCATCGCGGCCTGCCTGTTGGTCATCCCAAGCTTCTCGGCGATCGCGTGAACGCCGGCCTCCGCTCCGGCGTAGCTGCCGTATTCGAATTTTTTCAGGAACACCATCAGATCGGTCGGCGTGAGCGTGGACGCCTCGAGTATGCCTTTTTTTGTCAGCGACATCAGCTCGTCGGAGATCATCCACAATCCGTTCGTGGAATCGCGTATGGCCATCGATGTCATCGGTCCTTTTCCGGCCATCCCGTCGTACACGCGTTTCTCTTTCGCGGTCATCTCGGATGTGTCGGCGCCGTCGGTCGCTATGTAATACTCGATAAGATCGTTGTACATTATCTTCGGCACCACCTCGGGATACCGTGACGCGAGCATCGCCAGCGGTGTCACGCGGTCCGGTCCGATCGTGAATTTCGATTCGTTCAGCGTTATCCTCGAGTCGCCTCCCAACGCGATCGTGTACATGTCCACGGCCTTCACGCGGGTCCTCCATTTTCCGACGTTGGCGCCCTCCTCCTGTATCATCGGGAATCCGGATTCCATTATTGCGATATCGGTGGACGTTCCCCCGATGTCGATGATCGCGCAGTTCTCCACTCCCGATAACGTTGTCCCGCCGACGGAGCTCGCGGCTGGTCCCGAAAGTATCGTTTCAACGGGGTACATCTTCGCCTGTTCCAGGTCCATCACGGAACCGTCGCCCTTGTACGCCATTATCGGCGCCGTGATGCCCTTCTTTTCAAATGTCCGTTTGACGTCGTCGAAGAACTTGCTGACCACTGAGATCAGCTTTGCGTTGAGCACCGTCGTCTCCGTCCTCACGTCTATTCCCAGCGTTCCGGTCAATTCGTGCCCGGCGACCGTCGGGATGTTCAGCATCTCCATGGCGATCTCCTTCACCATCTTCTCCTGGGAGATGTTCATCGTCGAGAACAGACCGGATATTGCGATCGCGTCCGCCCCTTTGCCAACTTTCTTCACGGCCGCGCGCACCTCCTTCTCGTCGATCTGCGCCAGTGCGCGCCCTCTGCTGTCGCACCCGCCCTTGATGAATATCTGTTTGTTCTCTCCGAAATGAACCGGTTCCATCGGGTCCCATCCGATCATGATCAGACCGACGCTCCCTCCCTTCCCCTCAAGTATGGAGTTCGTTGCCAGAGTTGTGGATATCCCCACGAGCGATATATCCTCGGGCCTTATCTCGCATGCATCGAACACCGCGTCGACGGACGCATGCAATCCTATCGAAAGGTCGTGATGTGTTGTCGGCGACTTTCGTTTTGCGATGACGACGTTATCATCAAGGTCCATTATCACGGCGTCCGTGAATGTTCCCCCTGTGTCGATGCCGAGGCCGTATCTGGCGACGGCCACCTGGTCCATCGACTCGTCCTCCCTTTCCGGTTCAACGAGACCGATCCCCTGCACGAGTTTGCCGAGATACCCGCTGACCTTCTCCCTCTTCTTCAGTTCCGAGTTGTATCTCGTGGTCTGATAATACACGTAATACGAATTCCCGGACCGTTTCACGTCGAAGCATTTTCTCCCTTTTGCTTTCTCCGCGGAGATCCATTCCAGCACCCAAACGTCAAATTCTGACCTTTGCACCATGCTGGGTGATTACCGTATACCTATTTAAAATCGCAGATACCGTATAACAATTGCCGGGAATGACAACGGTGCGGGAATGTATGCGCAGCGCAGCTTAGGCTGCAGGGAGAATAAGTAAAAGTGTAAGGGGTTTCAGGTTCTTCCGTGTCAACTTGTTCAGAAGACCGGGAGTTTCTGTGTCGACAGTGCGAACGCCATGTACAAAGCCACGAGGAACGACAGGACACCGAAGATACCGAAGAGGATTCCGAACACGCTGTCTCCCAATCCGTCGTTGATGAACAGTCCGACGAAGAGATAGAGCAGAGCCACCAAGAGCAACAGGATGCCCAGGAGCTTCGGTGCGCCTATCAGGAACGCTATAATCATGAAGACGAGGTAGAATATCGCCATTATGACGAACGCCATGAAGCTGAAGCCGAACGCGATCGGCACTATCAGGAGCGATATAGCGATAAATCCGAACAGCGACGCAGCGAATGCGTTGCCGAATCTTAGAGCTGATATTGTCAGTATGACAAACACTACGCCTATTATTGCGGCAAGCGGTGCTGCCACAATACCCATTCCCCAATCCAATCCCTGGTAGAACTCAATACCAAGGAGCCCGAAGACCAACGTGATAACAGCCACTAAGAAGAGGCCTGCTACTGTTGGATCAATTCTGTTTTCTGCCATTTTTTCACCATCCCACTGTGCGCTTAGAACGGCACAATGCAATATACGTATTGTTTAGTATAGTATATAATAGTTTATCCAAAAATCGTATAGTTATATAGAGATTGTCAGACAAATGCGTCTGACGGCCTTTCTTTGGTATGCCGTTTGAATTAACATATATAAAGCCGAAAAGATGAAAAAGATAAAAGTTGGGAGGGGGAGTGCCCCTCCGCGTTCTTACGTCAAGGTTTCTTTATATACAGGCACCCCGCGATCACCAGCGCGACTATGATCGCGACCACTAACGCGGGCACTTTCCAATCGTCCGTTGTGTCGTGGACCCTTACGGTGACAGGTATGCTTGTCTCGAACCCGCCCGACGTTACGACGATGTCGACCGTTCCTTTGAAGGTCTTCTCCGCCGTTAACGTCACCTCGTACACATATCCGTAACCGCCTTCCTCCGACCATACGAACCCTCCGTAGACCGACGGGTCGAATTTCTTCGTTACGGCCGAAGCGTAGACCGTCATGTCGTTCCCGACAATTGCGACGGTCGCGGTGATCGCCTTCCCGTCACCGACGGTGACGGCGACCTTTTCCGGGTCCATTCCGACCGAGGTCATCCTGAGCGTGACAGACTCTCCGGGCCTCAGGGATATCTTGTCGGGCATCTCGAGGAACACTCCCGGTTCCAGGCCGTCGTCGACCCTCCATACCTGGCAGCCGTTGAACGGGTTCGCCGTCAGTACGAAAAGTCCCTTTTCCGTGGACAGCAGCACACGCCCGCCGTAGTTGTGCGGGTCGCCGAGGCCGTTCACGGTGTACGGATACCAATTGACACCGTCATCGGAACAGAACAGGTCGAATCCCTCGGGGTTCGTCCGGTCATCGGCGAACATCGAGAACATGAACACCGCCGACATCGTATATCTCATCGAATCTGTCGCCCCGGGCATGGCCGTGACCGTCGTTATCGCATCGTATAACGCGGCCGCGGAATCGCGCAGGTTAAGAATGAGTTCCATAGGTATCGACGTATCGGATGTCAAAGCGTCAGCGATGTCCTCCGCAAGCTTTTCCAATATGCCCCGGATCTCGTCGTACGCTCCGCGCATGACCGCATCGATCGCGTTCGCCATGCATTCGGAGACCGCTTCCGTTATCTCATCGTTTGCGCCTGCGGCGTCGATGAGTGCCGAAAGGTCGCTCATCACATTCTCTGTCAGCGGTATGAGCGGCCTCAGGTACGGGTTGCTCGCGATCATGTTCATCGTGACCGCGTCCAGCACTATCGGATAGCTGGCGAAGCCTCCGCGGAAGACGCCCATGTCCCATGTGCTCGCATACAGTTTCCCGCCGTACTCGGCCATCCACCATATGTACTGGTTCGACGAGATGTTGGGGAACGCGTCCGCGCCGGGGAAGAACCCGGCGCGCATATCGCCTATGTGCGGCACCGTTTCGCCGCTGCTGTCGCGCGCCACGTTCTGACCCGTCGTATCGCCCACGACCGTTTCCCACACATCGTTCGCATCGAATCTGTAGATCGTCGCCGGGCAGTACATCTCGTTGAATGCCTTCAGCATCGCATTCGCCGACATCACCGGCGCGCCCAATGCAAGGGCGAGCACGCCGGTGCCCACCTGCACCAGGAACGCGGGACCGTATGCGAACGTCGAAACGTATACGTAACCGTCATAAAGGAACGGGGACGCGGCCACGTGCTTCCTGAGGCCGAGGCCGAAAGGATACGCGGCAACGTTATCGTCGCCGACGACCTGCGTGCATCCCCCTCCGCTCAGATCAAGCTTGAACACCATGAATCCGATCTCGCTGGTGACGAACGAATAGAGACAATCGTTGTACACGATCATGTCCCAAACGCGGTTGTCGTCCTCCGGGGCGGTGAACTCGTCCTTCAGGTCGATCACCTTGTCCCAGCCGGTCATCCAGCCGGCGCCCGTGAATCCGCCGCTCACGTCGTACGGGACGAGTCCGCTGCCGTCCGTTGAGTAAACAATGCAGTCGAACGTTCCCACATAGAGCTTGCTATCATCCTTCGCGGCCGCGCGGAAACAGTCGCTCTCGCCCGGTTCCAGCGGCGCCCACAGGACGACGTCCGGAGTGTCGCCGACGCTGAAGTCGGATGCGAAACGGTAGATGACGGTGTAGTCGAACCCGTCCTTGATGTTCGTGAGCCCGACGAAAACGAACAGGTGATCATCGAACAGTATCATCTTCCTGTATCCGCTGAACGCCGGGTCCTCCCACATGAGCTCCCAGCCCGCTGCCGGGTCGGTCATATTGAAACGGTATATCTTTCCCGCCCTGTCGTCGCTCGGCGCCGGTATCCCCATCGCCTCGTACATCGCGACCAGCTCATCCATCCCTCCGGGGATCAGACCTCCCCCGAGGTCGCGGTTGGTGCCCACCCACAGATAATCGTTGCCGTCATCCTGCGCGAACATCTCGCCGCACCATCCGTAGCTGTTGTGCGGGTCCGCGACGATACCGTCGATCTGTTTGCCGTCCGTATTCTCCGTCTCCGACAGACGCGTTGCGGCGGACACGTTCGCCGCCGGCAGCAGTAACACGGCCATCAGCACGGCGACCGTGAGCAGCACAGCGAACCTCGTACCCGCTCCGTTCCTCTTTATCATGATCATTCCTCCCTTTTTTCACTATACGGCGTTAATGCCAATTGCCGTCCGTATGCGCGTACGCGATATATCTAAGTGGCGATGATCCCGGCGCGCATTTTCAAACTTATATATTCACACCTGATACGGTGAACCGATGGAGAGGGGGAACAAGATCATTATCGCCGCCGTCGCCGCCGCGGCGGCCGTCGCGCTGATCGCAACGGCATTCATATTCATGAGCGGCAGCAGCGGCGAAACGGAGACCGTATATACGGGACAATACGCAAAATACGATGTTTCCGGAAGTTATGAAACGTACAGGCTCTCCGGTTCCGTCACCATTGAGGTGGTCTCGGAGAAGACCGCCGACGGGATCACGTATGTCCTGACAGTCGAGATGACGCAGGAGATCCGGGCGAATTACGTTCTCATCCAATACGTTCTGCCTGACGCCCCGAGGACGATTACCGCGGAGCTGACCGTTGCGGCAGGCGACACCGTCGCGTCCGCGATCGCCCGGGGCGGGGACGAGATCGGCCGCGAGACCATACGGATCGGCAGGACGGACGTTGACGCGACCTCGTATTCCGTCATATTGTTCGGGATGCCCATGACCGTGTGGGCCGGGGACGACGGAATGATCTGCAGGATGGACATCTCCGCCTTCGGCGCCGAGATCATATGTACGCTGAATTCCACGAACATCGTCTGAGATGGACGGAGCTTACGCTAGCCTGAGAAATAATAGAAATTGTAAAGGGTTTTGAGCTTGGCGAAGTCCGTGAGATCACAGGAACTTCTGGGCGACCTTCGTCGCCTCGACCGCGTCGTATGACCAGCCGTCCGCACCGATCTGGGATGCGAACTCCTGGGATGTTGCGCCGCCGCCGATCATGAGCTTCATCTTTGCGTTCAGGCCCTCTTCCTTGAGGATCTTCACGGTCTCCTTCATTCCCTCGAGTGTCGGGGTCATAAGGGTCGACTCTGCTATGATCTGTGCCTTGTTCTTCTTCGCTTCATCGATGAAGGACTTTATCGGCACGTCCTTGCCCATGTCAATGACCGTGAGTCCGAGACCGGTGAGCATTGCTTTCACGATGTTCTTTCCGATGTCGTGCACGTCACCCTCGACAACGCCTATGATGACGCATCCCTTGGATCCGCCCTTTCCCTTGAGGAGGGGCAATACGAGGTTGAGTCCCTGGTAGAGCGTGTTCGCTGACAGGAGGACCTGCGGCAGGAAGTACTGCTTCGCTGCGTATTTTTCGCCGACGACGGCCATTGCCTTTGAAAGGCCTTCGAAGATTATAGTTTTCGCGTCAATACCGGCGTCAAGGCACTTCTGCGCTGCAGGTGCCGCCTCTTTTATTTTTCCGCTAATGACGATGTTGATAAGTGCATCTAATTCTGCGCCCATTTCATTTCCTCCATCTACATATAACTGAGATGTTGTCCTTCGTATTCTAACCAGCGTAAATAAAGGCTTTTATGGATGGATGTTATGTCCACTGATGTATCTATTGTGAATAGTAGTCCTATTAAAGTTACTATACAAAGAATATAATAAGGAACGTTCTCCTCCTTTCCGAGCAGTCCGTTCCGTAAAAACCGAAACGCTCATATACCGTTGTACGTCCGTCCGCATGTGTCACGGGTCGGGTTCCCTGAGCATTCCCAGCGTGCCCAGCCGTATCATCCCTATCTCCGAGACGCCGTACACCTGCGCGCTGTCCATATCGGCGCTCCTGCAGGCGGCGGACATGAACTGCTCCGACGCCAGGTCGCTGCCCGACGAGAACGGGCTGAACGGCGGTATGACGATAATGCCGTCCTTTTCAGAATGCAGGAAGCATTGTAATTTTATGCTTCCGCTCATCGCGTCCGATATCTTCACCGACGGATGTTCGTGACCGATCGCGACCGGCCTCTTTCCCGAATCGATGTGCCCGTGCTCCAGTCTGAGGCCTGCGATGTCGACGTGCTCGTGAACGTCGAGTCCCGTATCGGATAATATGTTCTGCAGGAAGTTATCGTGATTTCCCTTGACGACTATCACCTCGGCGGCGTCCGTCAGCATTCTGATCATGCCCGTGACGTCATAACGGCACTCGTACGGCGCCCTTGCGAAATCGTGTTTGATATCCCCCAGCAATACGATGCGTTCCGGTTCGTACCTGCATATTATTCGGTTCAGGGAATTCCTTATGGAACCTGTGTTCATCCTCGGAAGATACAGTCCCTCGTCCTCGAGCGCCTTCTCGTAGCCGAGATGAAGGTCTCCGATGACGACGGTCGGCCCGTCGCTCAGAATAAGACATCGGTCGTTCGATATCCTCACGCCCGGCATTATCTCTATCGAGTTCACACTGTGCGTAACGTGTCGGACGATATAACGGTCACGGCGTATTTTTCAGGCCGGCGTATTTCTGCAACTGATGGTTGCAGAATTGTGTTTTCTGAATATTCGATGAAAAATTGCGCATCAGCCAAAGATTGCGTGCCGAGAAACCTCGGACGCCGGGGAATTCTTTCCGGAGTTCTTTTGATAAGACCTCGACCGCGGATCTTCCCCGCCCCCTTTTCCCGCTGCTTATTGTCGATGGCGTACGGCACCGCCTCGTCCGTTGTCCCGCCGTTCCTCCGCACCGGGCCATCCTGAGAGCTGTCCGGCGGGGCCTCCGGAGAATTATCTGTCACATCATCTCTCATCGTCCTCATCCTTCCCTCTCGCCAGGATCATGCTCAGTATCGTTCCGAGCGCCAGTCTGGCGCCCTCCGACGTCGCCGCCCTTATGATTCCGGACATCCTCGATGCCGGCCTTTCGCGATCGCCTTCCGCATCGTTCCCGTAATCCCCGGCGGAGATCTCGAACCGTATGTGCGTGCCCATCTCTTTGTTCTCGGGCCCGGTGTCCTCCACGATCTCGTACGTTTCCTTTCCGTCTTCGTTCACAGCGCACTCTTTTCCTTTCTTCTTCATCAGCGGCCTCATTTTCATGCCTCTGGACCTTCCACGCTGCGCAAGGCAATAATAAGCTACGGCTACAGTTAGTATAACTCCTGGTTAACACGTGTTAAACAATGAGCGTGCCACCGAATGATATATGCGCAACCAAGCCTTACGGGAGAACATGCCAGAGAACATCAGCGGATATGCGAGGCTCGAGCGCGATGCGGCGAGGGCCGCGTCGGCGGTATCGAACGCGTCCGATGTTCTTGTGGTCGCCCATATCGATGCCGACGGCATCGCCGCGGCAGCGATCGCGTCAAGGACGCTCGAACGTTTGGGAAAAAAGCATGAGGTGCGCTTCGAGAAGAAGCTTGACGACGAATCGATCGACGCCGTGAACAGAAGCGCCGCGTCGCTGGTCTGGCTCGTCGACCTCGGGAGCGGTTATCTCTCAATGATCACGAGACAGAACGTCCTCGTTACCGATCATCACGTCCCGGACCCGAAGTGGATGTCCGGGCAGACGTCATTGTTCGATTTCTCCGGTCTGATACACGTTAGCCCCCACAGCTGCGGGATGGACGGGTCCGGCGAGATAAGCGGCGCCGGCGTTACGTACGCGGTATCCAAGGCGATCGACGCGAAGAACGCCGACCTTGCGTACCTCGCCGTCATCGGTGCCACCGGCGATGTCCAGGACCAGTCCGGCTCGGGCCTTATCGGATACAACAGGAGGATACTGAGGGACGCCGCCGGGAACGGGGACATAGAGGCGGTGGACGACCTGCGCCTCTTCGGGCGCGAGACGCGCCCGCTGACGCAATTCCTGCAGTACTGCAACGATCCGTTCCTTCCGGGGCTCACCTCCGACGGCGCCGAGTGCGCACGATTCTTCGCGTGCCTTCACATAGACCTGAAACGCGACGGAACGTGGAGGTCGTGGACCGACCTGAGCGATAACGAAAGGGATGCTGTTAAGATATCATTGATAGAACTTCTCGGCGCTTCGCGCCTGTCCGCCGAACGGCTGATGGGCGAGGTCTACACGCTGCCGAAGTTCGGGAAGGGCTCGGAGCTCAGGGATGCCAAGGAGTTCGCGACGCTCCTGAACTCATGCGGCCGCTATGATGACGCGGACATAGGGATGCGCATCTGCCTCGGCGACGGGGACGCGGTGAACGATGCGAAGAAGAACAGGAGCGAGCACCGCAAACAATTGTCGATCGCGCTGAACTACATAAAACAGAGCAATCTCATCCGGAGACGCGATCACGTGCAGTATTTCCATGCGCGCGGCGAGATCCGTGATACGATCGTAGGCATCGCCGCCGGGATGCTCCTCGGCTCGGACGGCGTTAAGAACGATATTCCGATCATCGCGTTCGCCAACTCGGACGACGGCGTCAAAGTGTCCGCGAGAGCCGATAAGGGTCTGATCGCGAAAGGCCTTGATCTTTCCGCCGCCGTGAAGTCGGCGGCGGAGCAGGTGGGCGGCTTCGGAGGAGGCCATAATATCGCGGCCGGAGCAACGATACCCGCCGGCCGCGAATATGATTTCCTTCACATAATCGAATCGATCATCGCGGCGCAGCTCACTTGAGCAACGTGTACAGCACCGCCTTCTGCGCGTGCAGGCGGTTCTCCGCCTGATCGAAGATGACGCTCTGCGGCCCGTCTATGACGTCCGCCGTGATCTCCTCGCCGCGGTGCGCGGGCAGACAGTGCATCACGATGCAGTCCTTCTTGGCAACGGACAGCAGCTCCTGATTGATCTGGTATTTCCTGAATATGCGTAACGCGTCGGCCACCGGCGTCGTGTCGCCCATCGATATCCATGTATCGGTGTACAGCACATCGGCATCCTTGCATGCCTCCATGGGTTCCACGTTGGCGAAGATCTTGCATCCGTTCTCGTCCGCTATGCGGGACGCCCTTAACATGATCTCGGCGTTCGGCATGCGCACCGCCGGGCACGCAACGACCATGTCCATACCGAGTATCGCGCATGCGTACATCAGCGAGTTGCATACGTTGTTCCCGTCCCCGAGGTAAACGAACTTCTTTCCGCGGAACTGACCTTTCTTCTCCTTGATCGTCACCATGTCGGCAAGCGCCTGGCACGGATGCTCAAGGTTATCGAGGCCGCTTATCACAGGTACCGTCGCGTGCAGTCCCAGCTCATCCATGATCTTGTAGTCGTACGCCCGATACATGATCCCGTGGACGAAACGGCTCATCACCTTCGCGGTGTCCTCGACGGTCTCTCCGCGCCCGAGCTGCATCTCCGACGATGCGATATACATCGGCATCCCGCCGAGCTCGCTTATAGCGACGCCGAATGAGATACGGGTGCGCGTGCTCGGCTTTTCGAATATCATTGCCAATGTCTTTCCCTTCAGCGGGGAACCGTGCTGTCCGCGTTCTGCCTTCAGCTTTATCGCCAGGTCGATCAGCAGGTGCATGTCCTCCTTCATATCGAGGACGGAGATCAGGTCTCTCTTCTTCATGAATATCTCTCAAAATGTTTTTCTTTTATAATCATTTCGCTCAAAACAAACATTAACGTACCAAATATGTACAAAAACTGACCTTTTTGATTAACGATCTGCCCTATGTCCTCTGTATAGAATCAAGATGTCTCCTCGAACAGATCTCTGTACTCTTCCGTAATGTTGCCGTCCTTGTCATAAACTCCGAGGCGGGTGTAGACACGATCGTAAAACTCTTTCCTGGCCTTTTCATCCGCGGCAAGTTTTTTAAACCCTTCTTTGACCTTCCTGACGTCCTCATCGGTTATCGACGAAAGAAATGTCCCGTACCTTGGCTCCATGGTATACCCCAACGATCCCGTGAATTTAATATTTGCGGGTATACATTTTATATTTGCCGTGTTTTTCTTTCTGCACGGTCGGCGTGCGCGTATCGGCCGTTGCGCCGGAACACCGCGTTATATGCCGGAACATGGAAAATATTTATCTATGTTGACACGATGGAGCGGATACACATGGCCGGGATGGGGTAGCTTGGTTATCCTAGGGGGCTGTGGATCCCTTGACTCGGGTTCAAATCTCGGTCCCGGCCCCACCTGTGTTCGGTTTTTATAATAATGTTGTATAAAGTAACGCGGAGAATGATGATATGGCATGGAACGGCACCCTCAACAAGATCGACGACAACAGATGGGAGATCCCGCGTGGCCATGTCGCCGGTATGAGAACGAATGCGATACTTTTCGCCAATGAGGCGATGATACCGCAGATCGCCGAGGACAATGCGCCGCAGCAGGCGGCGAACGTCGCCTGCCTGCCCGGCATAGTCGGCAGTTCGCTGGCGATGCCGGACGTGCATTGGGGATACGGCTTTCCGATAGGCGGCGTCGCGGCGGTGGATGCGAACGACGGCTGCATATCCCCCGGGGGGATCGGATTCGATATTAATTGCGGCGTGAGACTGATAAGAACGGATCTGCAGAAAAAGGATGTCGCCGGGAAGATAACGGCGATCACCGACGAACTTTACAAGAACATACCGTCCGGGCTCGGGTCGAAGGGCATTGAAAAAGTTGATGTGAAGGCGATCGGCGAGATACTCGTGAACGGTTCCGGATGGGCCGTGAGGAACGGCTACGGATGGGAGCGCGATCTCGACGCAACGGAGGAGCACGGATGCATGCGCGAGGCAGATCCGAAGTACGTCAGCGATAAGGCTGTGCAGAGAGGGTTCGGGCAGGTCGGCTCGCTCGGTTCCGGGAATCACTTCATCGAAGTGGACGCCGTTGAGAAAGTCTATGATAAGGACGCGGCGAAGGCGTTCGGCCTCGAGGAAGGTCAGATAACGATCACCGTGCACTGCGGGTCGCGCGGATGCGGCCATCAGATCGCGACCGATCATTTGCAGACGATGGAGCAGTACGTCCGGAAGAATAAGATAGAATTGCCGGACAGGCAGCTTGCGTGCGCTCCGCTGTCATCGACGGAGGGCGCCTCATATTACAAAGCGATGTGCTGCGGCGCGAACTACGCGTGGGCGAATCGTCAGATGATAACGCATTGGGTCCGCGGGTCTTTCGAGAACGTCCTTAAGAACAGCGCCGAGAGCATGGGTATGGATGTTGTGTACGACGTTGCGCACAACATAGCGAAGAAAGAAAGGCATAACATCGGCGGGAAGAATATTGACGTCGTGGTCCACAGGAAGGGCGCCACACGCGCGTTCCCGAAAGATCACAAGGACGTTCCGATGAGATACAGGAACGCCGGACAGCCGGTGATCGTCCCCGGCGACATGGCATCGGGGACGTATGTGCTCGTCGGCCTTCCGGGAGCCATGGAGTTGAGCTTCGGTTCCTCGTGCCACGGCGCCGGACGGAAGATGTCGCGGAAGGCCGCGTTCGACCGCCTGAATGTCAGCGATCTCCGCAATTCCATGCGTTCGAAGAACATATATCTCAAGAGCGGCACCGATCAGGGGGTCCTCGACGAGGCGCCGGAGGCGTATAAGGACGTTGACCAGGTGGTCTCCGTTGTATGCGATTCCGGTCTCACCGGAAAGGTCGCCAGATTAAGGCCTCTGGGCGTCGTCAAAGGTTAAGTATCGATGACGCGGCGCGCCTTACCTTCTCGACGTGCTCGAAGGGCGACGATATCATTACGGCCCAGTCGAACATGTCGCGGTTCTGCAGTGCCTTCGAAACCGGCGATATCCTGGTGATCGGGCGCACCCGGCCGTCGTAATATATCGACACGTCGGTCTTTCCGATCTTGGCGTTCGAGAGCAGCGAGGAGCGTGACGGTATGTCCACGATAACGTCTGAATAGTCTATTCCGGCGTCCTCCGCTATCTCGTCCTCCAGCCTCTTCTTGTTCTCGTATCTCGAATATCTCGCGATCCTGCCTATCTGATCCTCGTCAAGATCTATCGAATACGCCGAGAACGCCTTCTTGTAAAGCCTCCGATGAATGAGCGCCCTCATCATTTCGGACGGTCTGCCGCCGTTCGTTATCAGTTCGTTCCTCAGGTCGGGATCGTCCATCAGGTGTATCGCGTCGATATCAATGTCCGACAGCTCGACCGCTTTCGACAGCATCATCTCCGCGATGCGCACGGTTTTGTTGAAGTACACGGACGTGTACATCAGCGCGCGCGACACCATGAGTCCCTCGGCGGCGACGACGCCGCCCCTTTCTATGACGATCGTGTTGTTGAACACCTTCATCTGCGTAAGCAGACGCTCTATGTCTATGGAGCCGTGCGCGACGCCCGTGTAATGCGCGTCGCGCAGCAGATAATCCATTTGATCGGCGTCCACCGGCCCGTGGATCATCTGATGCAGATGGTCCTTCGACGAAAAGAAGGATTGCTTCTTACCGTCGGACATGAACGCGCCGAGCCCGTCTGCGGCAGACCGCGGTTTCGCTATCAGGTCGCATACGGTGTCCGATGATATCCCGTTCTCCTCGAGCACCTCGGCCATCGTTTCGGTGCCTCCCAGAATATCCTCGTCGCGCTCCGAATACGTCGGTATCGTCCCCTTGATCAGGGGCTTCGCGAGTTCCATGTGATCGGTCCCCGTCCGATGTTCGTACATCTCGGAGATATTGTGCGAATACGGCAAATGGCAGACGTCGTGCAGGAGCGCGGCCGCGCACACGTGTCTCGTATCATCCTCGCTCAGCCTCAGGGCCTTGGCCATGCGTCCCGCCAGATGGTAGACGCCGAGACTGTGCTCCAGCCGCGTGTGATTCGCGCCCGGGAATACCGTGTTGGCCATTCCCAGCTGCTTCACATTGTGAAGCCTCTGCACCTCGTGCCTTGACAGCAGCTTAAGGAATACGCCGTCGACGACGATGCTCCCGTGCAGCGGGTCGTGGATCACTTTCTCGGTCATATTCTCCTCTTCCTCTTGGAAATGAGGTTATCTATCTTCACGCCGTTCGTCGTCATCAGGACGAACGTATCGCCGATCACGACCATATCGCCGCCGCAGTCCTTCGCGATCCTTTTCAATTCCGCAGTTATGGTCTCCATCGCGCTCTTCTGGTTCTCCTCGGGCAGGGCGCAGCGTATGAACAGGATATTGCCTTTGTATGCGAGGTCCGCCGCCGTCGAAAGGTCCTCGAATGTCCGTATCTCGATTATCTTCACCCTCGCGTCATTCTCCGATGTCATCACGAGAGGCATCTCGGTGAGGTCGATGAAGCTCTTCGGTTCCACGACTGACGCTGCGTTCTTTTTCTTGAGCAACGACACTCTATCACCGTTCGTCCGTTTTCCACAGTTTGTCGCCGGCGTAATGCACGGTCTGTATCGCTTTGCCCTTTCCGCCCTTCCTCAGCTCCTCGCCGGATACCGCGGAGACGCCGATCGCCAGCGGGACGAGATTCTTCACGTCGCGTATCCATACCATCTCTCCGGCCTGGATCTCGGGATCGGCGTCAGTGATGCCGGGGCCCATTATGTCGGCGCCGTTCCTGACGTAGGGGACGGCGCCCATGTCCACCGTGACGAACTTCCTCTGCGGTTTGTATTTCAAAATTCCGCGGACGGTGAGGAACGTCATCCCTTTGAACACCATCGCCAATATCTCGCCGTTCACGAATATGACGTTGAACTCGCTGCTCTCCGCGAGGTCCACCGCGTCCTCGGGCGTGAACGTGGGCATCCCCAGCCTTCTTTCGACCTCGTCCGAGTATGCCTTCACGTCCTTCGACCTCAGGCGTTTCCTCTTGCGGATCATTATGTCTGCCATCGCTCGGCGATTATCGTATCAGTATTCAAACTTTGCACCGAAAGCGTTCATTCCGTTATCCTCCCCTTCCGTGAGGCTTTGCACAAAAAATTGAAGTGCGCCCGGGGCCGGGAGACCCCGGGCGTGTTTGGGAACATATCGGAGACCGGACGGGATGCATCATCCTTTCTTCGACACCGCAATGTCAAGTTCCGTCGTCCCCGTCCCCGCTTTGACGGAGATCCGGACGTCCCATGCGGCGGGCCCGTCCTTCGAGACCGCCGTTATGATGACGTCGGCGCCTGTGCGCACGGATATGACGTATGCGCCGGAAAGGTCCGTTGTCACGGTCCCCTCCTTTCCGTCCGCTGTGTACGTTATCACGGCATCGGCGGCGGCGATGCCGTCGCACAGCACAATGCCCGTTATCCTGGCGCGGGTGCGCCATGCAGCGAACATCAGCAGCAGGACGGCCAGCATGGAGACGGCGAACGCCGGGATACTCCCCTTCCCTGCGCCTTCGTCAGCCTCCTTGGTGTCCGCCTGCAGCGCGAATATTATCCACAGGATGTTCACGTCCGCGTTGCCGTCATCGTTCCCGAGGCCGTCGTCCCAATGATAGTTCACCGGGTCCGACAGAGATACGATCGCGTTATGGGTCCCCGCGGCGGTCGCTTTGATCCCGTCCGCACTCATCTTCGAACCGTCGAATCCGACGAGTATCAGGAACAGTTCGTCTCCCGTGTATTCCGTCTGCGCCGATCCCGCTGTCGGCTTCTGCAGCAGCACGGGGCATATGGTCAGCGTCACCGCTGCCGGGCATGCCTCGCATATGTTGCTCTCGATCGTTATCACCACGTCGTAAACACCGGCGCATACCGGCGGTGCCGTGCCGCTGTAGCCGTTCCCTGTGTATGTTATCACCAGGTCGCATTCCGCGCACACCGGGAATATCGTCGGCGTGTCTATTCCGTGCCGTTCGCCGTCGTACGTCACCGTCATGTCGGATGCCTGTATCGCCACTTTGAGGTACGTTATCGACCATCCTATCGTCACGTCCGCGATGCCGTCACCGTTCCCGGCGCCGTCGTCCCAGCAGTTGTTGACCGGGTCTTTCAGCGAGACGGCCGCGATGTACGCGCCGGCATCCGTTCCGGTGTTGCCTGTGACGGTCATCACCGCATCGTCGAACCCGCAGAGGTCAAGCGTCTGTTCCGAGCCGGTGCAAACGAACGACGCGTCCGGCGCGTACGGTCTGGGTATCAGTACCGGGGTTATCCTCAGCGTTGTGATCACCGGATCGATCTCGCATACGGACGGGTCCGTCGTTATCGTCACCGTATATTCACCCGCGGTTATCGGAGGGACCGTGCTGTTGTGACCGTTCCCTGTGTACGTCACCGTAAGCGAACTCCCCAGCGATGCCGGGAATGCCGTGGGAACGTCGATCCCGTGCTGTGCGCCGTCGTACGCCGCTGTCTTTCCGGACGCCGATATCGTCACATCCCCGTGCGCCACGTATTCTGTGACCTTGACGGGGAACGGTCCGCGTCCGAGCACGAAGCTCTGCAGAGAGAATGAATCGTCAATGTAGCTGGTGCCTCCTCCGCCTCCGCCCGCGGCGCCTATTGCGGAGCCGGCGCCTCCGCCGCCTCCGGTGTACCCGCTGCCGCCTCCGCCTCCGCCGTAACCGGCGCCGGAGCCTCCGTCGCCGCCCTTGCCGCTGCCTATGCCTCCGCCTGTGCCGCCTGTCACGGTGCCTGTGCCTCCGAGACCGCCCGCGGCCGGCGTCGCTCCCTTTCCGCCCAGGGCATTGCCGGTGCCGTTCGCAGCGTTTGCCCCCGGAGCGGCCGTGTCTCCGCCCCCGCCCCCGTTGGCCGGTCCGCCGCCGCCCCCGCCCGCGACAATCATAACGTCACCGTTATCGTCGGTCACGAACACGGCGTAACCGCCGGCGCCTCCGTAGTGGCCGCCGACGGACGGCAATCCGATCTGCCCGCCGGTCAGTATCGAATAGCTGTATACGGCCGGTCCTGCCGCATCCCGTGCGTCGAACCATGCCGTCATGATCGCTCCCTGTCCCCCCGGAGCCCCGTTCGCGCTGTTGCCGCCCGCGCCGCTTGTGATCTCGATCTTGTATAAATGGCCGGGCATCATCGTGAACTCACCGCTCGCGCCCGGGGTGTTCAGGCCGCAGCTGAGTACCGCGTCCCCCCACGGGGACGGTACCATGCCGCCCATCGTCGTGTCGGTATCCTCGGAACGTTCGTCACCGAAAGCGAACATCATCGCCCCCGCCGCGAGCATCACCGCCAATGCCGTCACGATGCAGTACTTTTTCAGGGAGAATTCGTGCCTCTCCCCCTTCCTTCCGCCGGATGCCGGCGGCTGTGCATTATGCTGATCGTTATGTTTCCCCCTCATGATCGATTCCCCTGTAGTACTCAAATGTGATTGAGTATAAAAAATATATGTTATGTATCATTTTCTGGTATCTGCGTCCCTTCCCGTCCGCTCCCGGACGGGGGGCGCGGACACGTCCGCCGGCGGGGCCGGCGGAACGCTTTGCGGCCGCTTTTTGATAAAGATAATATATGGCGCACAATGTTCGCGTGGGCATGAGTCTGCTCTCCTCGGTCCCGAGAGGCATCGTCATCGCGATGCAGGTCGCACTGGTCCTGCTGGTCCTGCTGGCCACGGTGCCGATCGCGCTCGGCGGTGTGCACGTGAACGTCACCGAGCCTGCCGACATAACGTAGGAGGATTACACACTGAAGGTGGGCATGACGGCGGAGGTCGGCACCGACCTGTACTTTGACATAACCGGGTTCCGTTACGACGCATGCCTGACATCCGGCGGCCGGACGTTCTTCGCCGCTGTCACCGATGTGGGAACGATACGGGATACGAAACTGGAGATACGCGAGGAGATACCGCTGGCGGCCCTCGTGATGATGATGCTCTGCGGCGTGTCCGGAGATGCCGACACCGTATTGAGCGTCGGCATCCGCGGGTCCACGCTCGGCGGAATGATATCCGCGTCCGCAAGAGCGAATACCGTTATCGCCGACATCGTCCGCGGCAGCGTGACGGTGAACGATGACCTGAGCGTCCTGAACGCAGAGTTCACGGCCGCCGCCGAGATCGGGGATATCATCGACGCGATGTTCGGG
>JAIRTZ010000032.1 GCA_031254685.1 Methanomassiliicoccaceae archaeon | reverse complement strand
CTGCGATCCCCTCACAGAGCGGCCTAGGGGCCACCCGCAATTACGGATACTCGTAATACATATTTAATATTGAGGTTTCGAATGTCGATCGGTGTCCGGAGATATCTCCGTCTGCCGAAGAGAGACCGGCGGACAGAGGGCGGGACACTGTCACTTCTTACGGAATACGGACGGGCTGCTTCCGCCCGGCGGCTGCAGCGTGAAACAGCGCGGGCATGAAAGTTCCGTCACTCCGATGGTCGTGCCGCACGAGATGCATTTCTTCGTCAGCTCCACGTACGCGGTGTTCCCCTTCGACTTGGCGTACTTCATCAGGAAAAATACGAACAGGAAGACGCACAGCAATATCAGACCCAAGAAAAGAAAGATGGTGATCAATATGCTTGCCACCGTGACCTCGCCGTAGAAGATGTCCCCGGAGACCAGCGTGACTATGAAGGCCCCGAATACGATCACCATGGCGACGATCGACGCTATTGCCAATGCCAAGTATATCTTCGATCCCATTTTGTCTCCGAGTCCCGCAAAGCGTTCTTACTTATTGCCTTTTGCGTCGGAAAGTATCGTACCGCAGCGCGGACACGTATGCTCCGTCATCCCCGTGAGGGTGCCGCACGACGGGCATTCCTTTTCTTTTACCGCCTCATCGCGGTCGCGTTTCCCGAACAGCGGCCTGAAGATGTTCACGATGACCGCGGCCGCCATGATGATGATGACCGCCGCGAAAAATAACAAAAAGTTATCGTCGTCGCTGACCGACGACGCCGCGAATACATAGAATGCCGCCAATACGACCACTGTCGCGACCGCCGTGACGATCCGCACCGCCTTTCCGATCATGCGGTCACCTCTTCTTCTTCGGCCTTATCTTTTCCTCTTCCGCCTTGGGATCGAGATATGTACCGGAGTTCACCTGAACGGCGCCGCATTCAGGGCACTCGGTCTCCGCCCTGTGGATGACGGCGCCGCATGATGCGCACTTCTTTGACGTCGCCGCGGCCTTCGCCTTCCTGGACGCCTGCAGGGCGACCGTGAGGAGCAAAGCGTTCAGCACGATCAGTATTATCGCAAATACGGCGGCATACATTATCGCCCTCGAGTCGTCATGCGCCACAGACCCGTCCGTCAGCATTATGTACGCGAATACCAGCGACGACACGAAGACGGCCGTTATTATCGCGACGATCAGAATTCTCGTCCTTTTCGGGTAATCACTTATCATTATCCTGTCCTTCCTGCTGCTGCGGCGCCTCTTCGGCGCTGGCGAGCACCGGCTCCAGCGCCGTCACGAGATCGTCGTCGTGCAGATTCATCACCTTCACGCCCATCGCGTTGCGTCCCGTGACGCGTATGTCGGCCACTTTTATCCTTATGATCTTCCCCTGCTTCGACGTTATCATCAGCTCGTCCGTCTGATTCACGGGCCTCACGGAGACGACGTTGCCGTTGCGGTCGCCCGTCTTTATCGTGATGACGCCCTTCCCGCCGCGCCTTGTCTTGCGGTAGTCGTCCACCGACGATATCTTGCCGTATCCGTTCTCCGTCACCGTCAGCAGCATGTCCTCCGGGCGGACCGACGCCATGGCGACAACGGAATCCCCTTCGTTCAGCGTCATTCCCTTCACGCCCATCGTGTCCCTTCCCATCGGCCTGACGTCCTGCTCGTTGAACCTGCACGCCTGTCCGAAGCGCGTCGCGATTATTATCTCGGCGTCGCCCGTCGTCAGGTGCGTTTCGACGAGCTCGTCATCATCCTCGAGCTTGATCGCCTTGATGCCTTTGGCGCGCACGTTGCCGTATGCGCTCAGGCAGGTCTTCTTCACCAATCCGTTCTTGGTGCAGAACGCCAGGAACTTGTCGTCGGGGAAGTCGCTCACGCATATCGTGTTCATTACTTTCTCGCCCTCCTCGAGGTCCGAGAGCATGTTCACGATCGGCTTTCCCTTCGATTGCCTGCTGCCTTCCGGTATCCGATACCCTTTGAGCCAATGCAGGCGCCCCTTGTTGGTTATGAACATAACGTAATCGTGCGTCGACGTTACGAACAGGTTCACAACGTGGTCCTCTTCCTTCGTCTGCATCCCGATAAGACCGACGCCTCCGCGTCCCTGCTGCTTGTACGTGTTCAGCGGAATGCGTTTGATGTAGTTGTCGCTCGTTATCGTTATGACAACGTCCTCCCTCGGTATGAGGTCCTCTTCATCGGTATCGATCGCATTCGGGTCTATCGCCGTCCTGCGCGCGTCGCCGTGCGTCTCTTTCATTTCCTTCAGTTCATCCTTTATGATGATCATCACGCGCGACTCGTTCGCGAGTATATCGCGGAGGTCCGCCATGAGTACGATGATGTCATCGTACTCTTTCCTGAGGTCCTCTATTTCGAGACCCGTTAACTTCTGAAGCCTCAGTTCAAGGATCGCCTTGGCCTGGTCCTCCGAGATATCGAGAAGCTTTATCAATCCCTCCCGGGCCTCCTCCGGGTTCTTCGAGGCGCGTATCAGCGCGATCGTCTCATCAAGCCTGTTGAGCGCTTTCATCAATCCTTCGAGAATGTGGTGCCTCTTCGCCGCCTGGTCCAGGTCGTACTGCGTCCTTCTCGTTATCACTTCCTTCCTGTGCTTCAGGTAGTGGAAGAGCATGTCCTTCAGGCTTAACGTAACGGGCTTGTTGTCCACGAGCGCTAAATTGATTATGCCGAACGTTTGTTCCATGCGGGTCTGTTTGTAAAGGTTCTCGAGGACGACGTTCTCTATCGCGTCCCTGTGCAGTTCGACGACGATACGCATTCCGTTGCGGTCGGATTCGTCGCGGAGATCGGTTATGCCTTCGATGTCCTTGTTCTTCACGCGCTCCGCGATCTCCTCGATCAGCAGCGCCTTGTTCACCTGATACGGAATCTCGTCGACTATTATCTTCGACTTGCCGGATGTCTGCGATACCTCGATGTGCGTGTTCGCGCGTATCTTGATCTTCCCGCGGCCGGTCATGTATGCGGACATGATGCCGGCGAGCCCGTAGATCGTACCGCCCGTCGGGAAGTCGGGGCCTTTGATGAACTCCATGAGCTCCGTCACCTGCGCCTCGGGGTTATCGATCACGTGTATCAGCGCGTCGACCACTTCGGACAGATTGTGCGGCGGCATCTTCGTTGCCATGCCGACGGCGATACCGTCGGAACCGTTCACGAGCAGATTGGGGAATTTCGACGGCAATACGGACGGTTCCTTCAGCGAACCGTCGAAGTTGTCCACGAAGTCGACCGTCTCTTTATCGAGGTCCGCGAGCAGGTCCGCCGCTATCCTTGATAATTTCGCCTCAGTGTAACGCATCGCCGCCGCCGAATCGCCGTCAACGGAACCGAAGTTGCCCTGGCCGTCGACGAGCGGGTAACGCAGCGAGAACGGCTGCGCCATCCTCACCATCGAATCATACGCCGCCGAATCACCGTGCGGGTGGTACTTACCCAATACTTCTCCGACCACTCTCGCGGACTTCTTGTGCGCGCGGTTATGCGTAAGTCCCATGTCATGCATCGCGTAGAGTATCTTCCTGTGCACCGGTTTCAAACCGTCCCTGACGTCCGGTAACGCGCGTCCGACGATAACGGACATCGCGTAGTCGATGTACGACCTCTTCATCTCGCCTTCAATGCTTTGTGACACGACCCTCGGTACTATCTTCTCCTCGTCCATGGTATCACACATCCAGATTGATCACTTCGTGCGCATGCGCAACAATGAAATCACGGCGCGGCTCCACCGCGTCGCCCATCAGCATCGTGAACAGCTCGTCCGCCAGCATGGCGTCCTCGATCATCACCTGCTTCATCACTCTCGTAGCGGGATCCATCGTCGTCTCCCACAGCTGTTTCGGGTCCATCTCACCGAGACCTTTGTACCTCGTGACTTGGGCGCCCTGTCCGAACTCCTCCAATGCTTTGGCAAGTTCGGCGTCATTGTAAACGTACTTTTCCCTCTTCCCCTTGTACACGCGGTACAGCGGCGGCATCGCGAGATACACGTAACCGGCTTCGATCAGCGGCCTCATCTGCCTGAAGAACAGCGTTAACAGCAGAGTGCTTATGTGCGCCCCGTCAACGTCCGCATCCGTCATGATCACGATGTTGTGATAACGTACCTTTGAAAGATCGAAGTCGCTGCCGATGCTCCCGCCTATCGCTATCACCAAGTTCTTTATCTCCTCGCTTTGAAGGATCTTGTCCGGCCTCGCCTTCTCGACGTTCAGGATCTTCCCTCTTAACGGTAATATCGCCTGGAATAACCTGTCGCGGCCCTGCTTGGCGCTCCCGCCCGCAGATTCGCCCTCAACGATGTACAATTCTGATTTGGCGGGGTCCTTTTCCGAACAGTCGGCAAGCTTTCCCGGCAAACTCGTTCCTTCAAGGACGCTTTTCCTTCGGGTGAGCTCCTTCGCTTTCCTCGCCGCTTCACGCACCTGGGCCGCGAATATCGACTTCTTGATTATCAGTTCGGCCACTTTCGGATTCTCCAGAAGATATCGTGATAATTTTTCGCCCATCACCGACGATACGGCGCCCTGCGCCTCGCTGTTCCCGAGCTTTGATTTCGTTTG
>JAIRTZ010000027.1 GCA_031254685.1 Methanomassiliicoccaceae archaeon | reverse complement strand
GGGTTATAAGGCGCATAACTTTCGATCTTCTCGCGCTTCGAGATCTCCGTCAATATCCCGACGACCTTGTCGCGCTTCCTGAACGCGGCGTCTATCATATCCGCAAATTTCCCCTGTTCATACAGTTCGTGCGTCCAGACGATCTCGCATTTCACTCCGATCTCGTCGATCGCCTTCAGGAACGGCTGTATGAAATGGTCCGCATAGGTCTTATGGGAGCCGCAGTGGCAGGGTATCCTGCAGATCGGCCTCTTGATGTGCTCCTCGAACGATTCGGGAAGGAAAGGATATCTTTTCCTCAGCGGGTCGAACGAATCGATCAGATAGATGAGCTTCACATCGGAGCCCCTGCTCTCGAGCGCGCTCCGTACCGCCTCGGCTGTTATCGCCTCACGCAGGCTTCCCACATGGATATAACCGGTGGGACTGATCCCGGTCGCTATCAGCGGCCTGTCAGTTTTTGCGGCGACCTCCTCTGCTATCACGTCGGCCCAATGCATTGTATCGTTCGCGTTATAATCCCGCGGTTAAATAGATTTTCGCTTCCGCCGCTCATCGTTACATTTATATCGGCGCTCGCCGTCGGCGTCAATGCCGGAACGATGATGGGGCCCGATCAGTGAAGGCCCGTGATACGGTCCGGCGTACAGAGGTCCCGTTTTAGGGTCCTTGCGGTAGCCGCGATGTGATTTCGCCTGCAGTGACCGGAAGACAACCACGGGACCCGACACAAACCCCCGGCGGGGTCAGTGTTCCGAGGCCGGCGTCATTGTCGGACGATGAAAGAACGTGTTATCGCCGGGGGACACTTGTCGCCGTCGGATCAATTCTCGGAAAGAACATGCCCTGATATCATCCGTCTGTACGGCGGACGTATCTTCACTCGGTCAAAGCCGTTCAGCGTATCAACATATCCGGCAAACATCTCGGTAATTTTTGGAGCTGTTCATATCTTCAAAGAAAAAATGCAACCCCAAAGGGGGAACGGCACCCTCCCCTAGGCCATAATGCGATAAAGCATCTCTTTGAAGCTGATTCAGAAACATTGCTTGGAAGTTAATAAAATCTTCTGTCACGCTAACTCCGATGCGTTCCGTCTTACTCATTTTGACCCATGCGTTCACCTCCTTACAGACGGAGATGCAGCCTCTTCAGCCACTCCTCCGCCTCCTCGCGTTTCGGATACATGCGTTCCAGCGAATGGAAATCGATCCCGTGGCGCTGGCCGAACGGATCGAAGCCCTTGCTCAGATGTATCAGTTCGTGGTACAGCACATAATCGGAGAGCAGCGTCGGTATCGACGGAGAATCGAATACGGACGAGATGATCACAACTTTCATAAGAACGGAGCAATAGCCGACGCGGTGCGTGTTCGGCTGCCTGGTCCACGTTATCCTCAGATTCTTGTCAAAATTCGTCAGTCCCATGTCCACGAGCCGCCGGTACGCCTCGTTCAGGTCCACATGCTCGCCGACGGCCGTCCTTGTGAGATTACGGGCCCTCGACATGTACAGCGGCTGCTTCTTCTCAATGAATTCATCGGCCGTCAGCCAATCCAGCATTTCTTTCGGATAATTCTTTCTTACCTTTCTCGCTATCTTAGAAAAGATCGTGTCGGCCATGCCTCTCATGACCTCGGGCGGGGCGTCCATCATATAGTCGGAGACATCAAACTCCGCCCATCCGCAGCTTCTTCTCCATTTTATCTTGAACTCCTTGAACTCGCAGTATTCGGCGGTCACGGAATCATATCCGTAATTCATTCCGATCGTCCGGAACGATTCGTTAAGCAATTCGACAGTATCCATAGGTATCACGCTTCCAAAGTATCTTTTTTATACCTTTCACGCGAGGCCGGCTAATAAAAGGCTGGCATTACAGTTATACTAACTCCGGGCGCCAATGTTTTTTTATCTGTAATTGCCGTTTTGACATCATGTGCCAGGAAAAGAGCGAAGAGGAGATCGCACAGAACATTCTCAAAAGCATCGAACGCGAATACGGTTTCATACCGGTCGTGAACCAAGTACTTTCGGAGCGTCCCGATCTGTTCATACCGTCCGCGAACGTCGGCCGTTCGGTATTCGACGGGAAAGGGGAATTGGAAAAGAAATTCAGGCATCTCGCCGCGCTGTCGGCGGCGGTGGCGCTGGGCGCCGAACACTGCATGAACGTCCAGATGCAGCTGGCGGCGAAGTTCGGCGCGTCAAAGAACGAGATCCTCGAAACAATGCAGATCGCCGGCGTGATGTCGATGACGCACGCGCAGTCGTACGCGTTCCGCAAATACAAGGAAATGTTCCCCTGACCGCATCTTTACGGCAAGGCCGTACGCTTACGGATGACAATGCGCCGAAGGTAAACTTTTGTAAGTCATTCAGATTAAATTATATACTGCTGCCTTATTAGTGGTAAATTGATAAAAATGGTAACTATAACGCCGGATGCAGAGAAGTTCGTTTCGGAACTGCTTGAGAAGAACAAGAAGACAGGGTACGGTGTGAAGATCTACTTGGCGGGCATGGCATGCTCCGGTCCGCAATTCGGAATGTCGTTCCAAGAGAAGGCGGCCGACGGTGACGTTATCGAAAAGCTTGAAAAGTTTTCATTATTCTACGATAACGATACCGCAAAAGAATTGGACGGTTG
>JAIRTZ010000150.1 GCA_031254685.1 Methanomassiliicoccaceae archaeon | reverse complement strand
TCATTGGAGCGTTACCCGATGTCGGGAGAGTCAGAACTATGAAGAGAATCTTCAAAACAGATCCGAACCTCCTCGCCCTGATCGACGATCTTAAGGCGAAGGAAAGAGAGACCGGAGCTGCGATCTGGCGAGACATTGCGAAGAGACTTGAGAAGCCCAAGAGGAATTGGGCCGAACTTAACCTGAGCAAGCTTGACAGAAACGCTGAGCCAGGGGACACTGTCTTGGTCCCCGGCAAGGTATTGGCAGCAGGTAGCATTACAAAGAACGTGACGGTGGCGGCGTACAGCTTCTCCGAGAAGGCGGAGACGGCGATAAACGCGGCCGGCGGAAAGACGATGAGCATCGCCGACCTTATGGCGGCGAACCCGAAGGGATCGGGCGTCAGGATAATGAGGTGATTCGATGGTCACGGTCATAGACGCAAAGGGACATATCCTCGGAAGGTTGTCAAGCATTGTCGCCGAGAGGATACTCGACGGTGAGGAGATCGTTATTCTGAACGCGGAAGGCGTCATAATAACGGGTCCGAAGGAGATGGTGTTCGCACAGTTCAAGGAGAAGGTGGACCGCGGCCAGATAAGGAAGGGCCCGTACTACCCGCGCCGCGCGGACCTCCTGCTGAAGAGGACGATCCGCGGGATGATCCCGTGGACAACGACGTCCGGGAGAGAGGCATACAGGCGGATACACGTGTTCGTGGGATGCCCCGAACAGTTCAACGACGTCGAGAAACAGACGATCGAAGAAGCGACGAGATTAAGAACCGGCAAATTTACGACCCTGGGTGCCGTTGCGAAATTCCTGGGTTCTAACGTGAGGTGATCTTGTGGAAACAGTCAACACAAGCGGAAAGAGGAAGACGGCCATCGCAAGGGCGGTGGTCAGGGAAGGCACCGGAAAGGTAACGATAAATAAGATCCCGCTGGAAATTTACTCTCCGGAGCTGGCGAAGCTGAAGATGCAGGAACCGTTGGGACTCGCTCCCGACAAGGCGTCAAAGGTTGACATAGCGGTCAACGTCCAGGGCGGAGGCGTCATGGGACAGGCCGAGGCGGCGAGAACGGCGATCACGAGAGGACTGATCGATTTCTTCAAGGATGAGGAGCTCGAGGCGATGTTCAGAGCGTTCGACAGATCGTTCGTCATCAACGATACGAGAAGAAAACTTCCGAAGAACCCGCTCGGACACGGCGCACGCGCCAAGAGGCAGAAGTCATACCGTTGAGGGAACAGCATGATAATACCGGTAAGATGTTTCACATGCGGCAAGGTCGTCGGTTCTGCGTATAACGAGTACGTGAAGCGCACATCCGTCGGCGAGGAGCCGCAGAAAGTGCTCGATGACCTCGGTCTGGAAAGGTACTGCTGCCGCAGGATGATAATATCGCACGCCAACCTGATCGACGAGATATCGCCCCTGGGTTGATCGAAAGATAAACCATTTACAATAAACTTTATTTCACGGGCCCGTGGGGTAGCTTGGTATCCTTGTAGCTTGGGGTGCTATTGACTCCGGTTCAAATCCGGGCGGGCCCACTCATTTCATCATGTCGGTCCCTATAATTCATATCCATATTTTTCGATATGTGTTTATATGTAAACGGCGATAACGGCGCATTCGGAGGAAATACCGTGCGCATAGGTATAGTTGCATGCGAAGTGCTGAAGCACGAGATCGAATATCTCACGAAGGACGACCCGGCCTTCGTGCACCGCGAATATCTTAAGTTCGCGCTGCACGAGGACGCGAAGAATATGAAGATGCTGATCATAAAGGCCGTGAACGCATTGGAGGGAAAGGTCGATGCGGTACTTTTGGGATATGCGATATGTCAGTCCCTTGAGAACATAGCGGCCGAACTCAAAGTGCCGTCGGTCATGCTGCGCGGGGCCGACTGTATAGAGGCGCTGCTCGGTATCGATGAATGCAAGGCCGAGAAAAAGAGATGCATGATGACATGGTTCTCGTCCCCGGGATGGGCGGAAGTGGGAAGGGCAGGATTCATTGAACAATTCCATCTCGATTCGGTGGAGGGGATCGATCCGCAATACTTCCTCGATATGATGTTCGATTCCTATGAACGGTATCTGTTCATAAACACCGGCGTGGGCGATACGGCGTTCTTTATCAAGCAGTCCCAGGAATTCGCGGATAGCATCAAGCTGAAGCTGGAAACGCGCACGTGCGGGCTCGAGGGCGTCGAGGAATGCGTGGCCAAGGTGAAAGAACTGGCGGCCGGTCAGCAGTGACGTGCTCTCAGGATATTGTACAGGTCGTCGATCAGAGGTTCGAACTCGAGCGTGTTTATCGTCGACGGCGCCCTCCAGATGTACTGTAAGGTCATATCGGTGTCGACCATGGCGAAACCCCTGTTGGTCAGCGGAGGGTTATTGCGCATCGGCGACGGAAGTACCATTCCGAATATGTCCGCGACGACGTATTCGTTATCGGCAAGGTGATCGTACCGCGTGGAGACGCGGCCCATATATTTCCGGTGGTCGTCCACGGTCGCGTTGTTGACATGGAACATCTGCACGCCTATCGCATCGAAGCCTTCGAAATAGTCGTTCATCAGCATTGAGTACGCGGTGCACTGCATCCCGTAGTTCAGCGGATAAAAATAGAACGCGGCCGGGGACTCTCTCACCTGTGACGACAGCGTGAATTCTTTGCCCCATACGCACGGTACCGTGAAATCCGGTACCTTGTCGCCGACCTTCAGATATTCTGCCACCGTGTTCCCTCGCTCACGTCCGCGGAACGGACGTGACAGGAACCTATACCGTATAACATGTATATATACACGCATACCGTATAACTTAACAAAGTTAAGCAATTACGTCAGCAGCAATCGCTATCCGAACATCCGCAGCTCGGTTCCTTCCCGGTGAGCATCCCCTTTATGATGGCGGTCGCGCACCCGACGCCCGATTTTACGGATATCGCATTCAGGGGGCAGTTCTTTGCGCACGCGCCGCATTCCATGCACTTGTCCCTGTCCTTTATGCGCGCTTTCATGTCATCCGGCTCAAAGACGCCGTGCGGGCACACCTCCCAGCATCTCCCGCAACCCAGGCATTTATCGGTGTTCAGTTCCAGCGTCACAACGTTCTTCAGATATCTCATCAGATCACCCTCCCTATGAACAGCAGCACGGCGCCGACAGCTATCGTGACGAAGATGATCGGCACAGCCATCCTCATCTCTCTGATGACGCCGGAGAACGACGTGTACGTGGACGCGCCGGTGAAGTTCATCGCGAAGAACGCGGACAGCGACGGCAGCACGAGGAGATAACCGAAGGCCGTGAGAAGGTCATCCGGAAGCCATCCGTACGCCCATACGGCGTACGCGGTCCAGCATACCCCCAGTATCCATCCCTTCAGCGAGAACGCGCTCACCGGGATGATCGGCAGCAGTATCGGCGTGATCACCGTTCCGACGATCACGGCGCCCAAGTATATGTACAGATCATGGGTCCCGAACGGTTCCTTCGCGATGAAGTTCGCAAGGAATAGCATACCGAAGACCAGCATCGAGAGCTTCATCCCGGGGATGAACTCCATCGGCGTGAGCACCGTTCTGTCGCGCGCCGTGAACTTCACGGTCCTCATCTCCGGCGTCGCCTCCATGCCGGCCGCGAGGAACTTTTTGATATCGGATGCCCGCACCGGCCCGTAGATGACGTTGAATCCGGAACGTCTCTTAACCTCATGCGCGCACATGCCCGGCGCCCCGAGCTGCGGTAAAATGAGATCACGATGCGAGACCACTTCGGAAAGTCCGGTCTTCGCGATTCGGTTGACAAGTTCCTCGGTACCGAACGTGCCTTTCCCGGCGGCGCACCAGACGTTGATCCCTTTCGTGTCAAGTATCAGAATATAACAGTCCAGGCCTCCCAGTTCCTTCCGCAGGCTGTCGAACGTTAATTTATAGTTCGCGCTGACGAACACCGGCGACGTCCCGTTCGGAGTGCCGACCGAATACAGTCCCGGAGGTATCTTGTAGCTGTCCCTGCCGATCCCGAGGCGCACCTTCAGCGCGCCGATACGATCGCCGAACCGGAGCTCGGTCGGAATGTTCCGGATCTCCTTGGGGTCGCCGCCGCAGCCGCATTCGCTCATTCGCAGCACCCTCCTTCGGAGGTATCGTCAACGGTCGTCAGCGTTATCAGCATATCTTTTGCGCGGTCGCCGCCTTTGGCGCTGATCGAATAGTACGTCCATTTGCCCACCTTTCGGGGAACGACGATGCCGCTGTCGCAAAGTATCCTCATATGATGGGACAGCGTCGGCTGCGCGATGTTCATCTTTTCCAGAAGGATGCACGCGCATTTCTCGCCGGTACGCAGCATCTCCAGTATCATTAACCGATTCTCATCGCAGAACGCCCTGAACACCTGCGCATGGTCTTGGTGATCGCTCATGGTAATCTCTCATATCGAATATTTTCAATATGATAATCATTTCGTGGTACTTATAATTGATGCCGCCCGTTATTCGTACAGGTCGCCGTGGTCCTCGATGAAAATATCGCCTATTACCGCGGAACGGTTCTTCTCCATCTTGCGGTATGCGTGTGCGACAAGCGGCGGCGTCATTATCGAAGTTATCAGCGCCATCAGGATGACAACGTTGAACACATCCTGAGTGAACACCATTGACGTAAGTCCTATGCTGGCCACGATTATCCCGACCTCGCCTCTGGGGATGAAGCTCACGCCTATGAGGTGTGCGGAATCGTTCGAAAGCTTCCCCATCTTCGCCCCGATGTATCCGGCCACGTATTTCGTGATCACCGCGACCGCCAGCACCTCGATGAATAACGGAAGTATATCGATCATCCCTTTCGTAAGATGCACCTCCAATCCGACCCATATGAAGAAGAACGGCAATATGAAATAAATGATCGCGTTGAAATTGTGCTCAACGGGCAGGGTGTCCCTGAACTCGGCAAAGATCATCCCCGCCAGGAAAGCGCCTATTATCGCGGCCAGCCCTATGTTGACGGACACGGCCGCTAATCCAAGGCACACGATGACGGCGAGGCCCAGCGCGCTGAACTCGCTCATCCTCTTGGCCGGCACGTCCGGGTCCGGCTCCTCGCTGTTCTTTCTTCTCTTCTCCTTCAGCTTGATGTGCAGGCGCTTCCTGCGTTCCGCCAGCGATTTGATGCGGGATATGAAAAGGAACATGAACAATACGAACGCGGCCACGATCACCGCGTTGATGACTATCGACATCGTCGTGGCGCCCGGCTTGATCGCGCCTATTATCACACCGAGAAGGGCCAGGCATAATATGTCGTCTATGATCGTGGCGCTCACGATGAGTTTCGCCTCATTGGTGTTCATGGCGTCGAGATGCCTGAGGCATTCGACGCCCACGGCGGTGCTCGTACCGAACAGCGCCGCGCCGATGAGGAGCGCCATGTTGAACGTCACGAGCTCATGGAACATGAACATGATGCCGCCTACGAACGGTATCGCGACACCGAGTATCGCGATGTACGATGCGGTCTTGCCGACCTTCATCATATCGCTGAACTTCGTCTCGAGGCCGACGGCGAACAGCAGGAATATTATGCCGATCTCGCCGAGTATATGGAAGAACGTGAGCGTGTACGGCCCGGCGCCGGTGTCAAGATGGAAGTCCAAAAGATTACTGAGAGGGCCGAAGAACAGCAGGAGGTTAACGAATATCAGTCCCGCAAGGATCTCACCGATGAGCTTAGGCATCTTGAACCTCTCGAACAATCCTCCCAAAGCCTTCGCAAAGAGCAGCAAAAGGAAAATGTGCATGATGATTGTTGCGATGGGAACGTCTTCCATGGTATGGTGAGTAGAACATGCTCATTGTTCTTATTGTTTTTCGCTAAAAAAGAAAAATAGCGTTCTCCTCCGGACGGGGACGACACGGGAGTATGCCTTCCGTACGTTTCGCGGCACGTCGGAAACAGCATGCCCCCGCGTCCCGTGTCCCGTATCATCCGCAGTCGGGGAACACACGTCCGCGTCCCGTAAAAAGCATGACGGAGACACATTTTTTCCGTCCCGGCACGCCGAGAACAGCATCCGCCCGTCTCCTCGGGTCCGTTACCGCACGCCTGCGGAGACGGCGGACGGCGGACACGGGCGGGGCACGGCATTTGTCGTACATTTTTGCGTTTTTCAACACAAATTGCCGTTTATTAGGGATAAAATACCCGTTAACAGTCAAAATCAATTTATAAGGCCGAGTGTGTGTAGACACAAGCAACTACAGGGGGATTACAAATGGCAGTATGGTTGTGCAGGGCAGGATTGAAAGGAGATTATGAGAATAAGTTCATCGATCAGGAGAAGATTTTCCTGATCGGCAGCGTCAGCATAGACCTGACGGACAGAACGGACATGCAGGAACTGATGAAAGTGATTTCGGCGACATATCCGACGGAACCCGACGGGTCCGTCGTGACGATGTCGTCGCAGGCACGCGCCTTCGCCACCAAGGTAAAGGTGGGCGATTGGGTGATCACTCCGAACATGGGGCCCGAGAGGCTTCTGTTCATCGGAGAGATAACCGGAAAGTACGAGTACGACAAAAAGAAGAGCGAACTGAAGCACTCGCACGCCGTCGACTGGAAGTTCGGCGCGTGGAAGAGAGAGGATTTCGACGAGGACATCATACGTTCCGTTGACGCTTTCGATTCGTTCATGCTGTTCTTCAAGCTCAGGCAGGACAAGCGCATAAAGGAGATAGTGGGCAAGGGCAAACCCTTCTCGCCGCTGCCGCTGATGCCGATAAAGAAGAGCTCGATCAACAAGCCGGAGGCGGAGCCGATCGAGGAGACCGAGCCCGTTGACAACTCGGCGCTGAACGAAGCGGTCGAAGAGATCATGAAGGCGATATCCGAAGTAAGGACGACGATAACAGAGGTCAGGAAGTCGAACATCACCGAGGCCGCAGAGGTCAGAAAGGTGATGGAGGATGTGAAGGACGTCCTGGCAGAGGTCAAAGAGACGATAACCGAGGTCAAGAAGGCAACGATCAACGAGGCGATCGAGGTCAAGAAAGTGATCGCCGAAGTAAGGGACGCCATGGACGCGAACGCGGCCGAGGCCGAGGACACGAGAGCGGTCGTGGAAGAGGTCAGACAGACGATAACCGAGGTCAAGAAGGCAACGATAACCGAAGCTACGGAGGTCAAGAAAGTGATCGCCGAAGTGAGGGACGCCCTGGACGAATCCGAAGCGGCACGCAACACGGTGTACGTCAACAGCGCATCGAGGAAAGAGACCGTCTGCGTCAAATGCGACCCGGCGTACTATGATATACTGAAGACGAGACGCTGCTTCAGGCGCTGAATCAGAACAGCGACAGGAACACCGTATCCAAACCGAACCGCATGAGGATAACCGGTATCAGCAGGCATCCCGAGAGGTGTACCCTGCCGGTGCCGGCACTCAGCGGTATCAGGCCGATAAGCGATGATATCAGGAGTATCCCCATCCCCCACACTCCGGTCATCAAAACCGTAAGCACGGCGACGAGGGCAACGATCGCCGCGTTCATTTTTCTTATATTTATCTTTGATATGTGTTTCGCCATCACCATGCCGGAACGTATCGCCGCCCGGTATCCGATCACCGCCGCTATCGAAACGCTCAGAAGCATCAGCAGGAACACGCTGTTCAGACCGGCTCCCATGATGTCCGCGCCCAATATCTCGCGGACGACCAGCATCGTCCCGGAACGTCCCTTTCCGTTGACGGACAGCGTGATCAGCGCAAAGATCACGGCCGCCGTCCCGATGGACGACACCAAGGCGATGAACCGTTCCGGACGGTCCTCTTTGACGAACATCCTGGTGAACGCAGCGCCGGCCGTTGCCGTTATTCCGGGGAACCAGCCGACGATGCTCCCGGTGAGCACGCCCTTCAGTCCGGACGACGGGGTCACGGGATAACGTTCGTCATCCGTCTGCTCCGGTATCGCGGCGTTACCGGCGGACGATATCAGCATCGGTATCCCGAAAAGTCCGGTCAGCAGCGGGAACAGAAGGTCCCCGTCGTACAGCAATCCCTTGAACGGCACAGGCATGAACATGCAGACGCAGCCCATGATCCCGGACATCGCGATCAGCGTGACGGCAAAGCACCGTTCCTTCGCACCCTTTTCGGTCATCACAAGCGCGATCGCGGCCGTGATCAGCATAACCACGGTAATGCTTTGAAAGAGATCTCCGAGGCCGTTGATCATCAGATACTGCAGCGGGATCGCAACGATCACCGCGGCCATGGCGCCCACGAGGCTGCCGATCGCCGCCGACCTCACAGCGACCATACCCTTGCCGTCCAGCAATAGCCGGTGGCCGGGCAGGATGCTCATCGCGGTGTCCTGGTCCGGAACGCCGGTGAACACGGACGGCACGTAATTGACGAAAGAGTGAACAACGGAGGCGGACACTATGCACGCGGAGATCAGTACGGGAACGTACTCCGGGGCGGCGAACAATGAGATGAAAGACCCGATAGCAGGATAAAAGAGGAGCATCAGCGACGCTAACGTGTTCACGTGTATCCCGGGAACGAGCCCGGAGAACATGCCCACGGACGCGCCGGCGGCGCTCATGCAGGCAACGAGCATTATCAATTCGAGTTCCACGGGACACACTGTGCGCGCGTGAAGATAAAAGGCGACAGCTACAGTTATACTTCATCCGCGCCCCGTCCTGAAAAAGAGGCCGTCAGCGATGTTTTCAAAATTCTGTCATATCATCATTTACCGGAAGGTACGGCATTTCCTTGCCCATCGGAACAATACCGTTTTATAACGATTTGAAATAAAGGGTAACGATACGATGGACATCGAACAGAGATTAGCCCTGATCACAAGGAACGCGGAAGAAGCTGTGACGGTCGACGAAATAAAGGTAATGCTGTCAAAAGAGAGACCTACGGCATATATCGGGTTCGAACCGTCAGGCCTCGTCCATCTCGGGTGGGCGCTGGTCGCGTCAAAGATCCGCGACCTCACCGACGCCGGCATCGGCGTGTCGGTACTGTGGGCGGACTGGCACGCATACATTAACGATAAACTCGGCGGGGACATCGATAATATACAGATATGCGCCAGATACATGGAGGATTGTTTCGAAGCGCTCGGCGTCCAGCGTGACAAAGTAAGATACGTTTACGCCAGCGAGATGCTCGACGGTATCGCGTACTGGGAGAAGGCGATCAAGATCGCAAAGGCGACGTCCCTGTCAAGGGTGAAGCGCGCGATGACGATCATGGGGCGCTCCGAGGACGAGGCGGAAGTGGATTCGTCGAAGATGTTCTACCCGATACTTCAGGCGACCGACATCTTCGTTCTGGACGTGGACCTCGCGTACGCGGGGATGGACCAGAGAAGGGCGCACATGCTGGCAAGGGACGCCGCCGAGAAATTGGGATGGAAGAAACCGATCGCTCTGCATACGCCGCTGCTTCCCGGACTGAAGGGCGGCGACCGTATGGACCCGGCGGCGTCGAAGATGTCAAAAAGCGACCCGGACAGCGGCGTGAACATCCACGATACGGACGAGGACATCAGAAGGAAGATGAACAAGGCATTCTGCCCTCCGGAAAAGGATGCGGAATCCGTGAATCCGGTGCTGATGCTCTGCAAGCACGTGATCCTTCCCAGGATCGGCGTTCTCAGCATCGAACGCCCGGAGAAGTTCGGAGGTCCCGTTTCTTTCGCAGACTACGATGAGATCGCGGAATCGTATTTCTCGGGGAAGCTGCATCCGATGGACCTGAAAAAGGGCGTCGCCGAGGGATTGATAAAGGCGCTCTCGCCCGTGAGGTCGTTCTTTGCCTCCAAGCCTGAGAATCTCGACGCGGTGAGAACGGTGCTGAAAAAGTTAGGGAAGATCTGAATCATCGCTTTTCTTTATCTTCCGGAACTCGTTCATCGTGCGGTGCATGCATATGTGCAGCATCGCCTCAACGTCACCGACACCGGAAAGGCCGGCCGCGCCGCCGTGACCGCCGCCGTCGGTCGTCGTCTCGGTGCCGATGTTCTTCAGAAGGTCGCCGAGGTGTATCCCCCTTCTTACCATCTCCTGGTCGGCGCGCGCGCTCATGCGGAACATATCGTCCCTCTGGGAACCGACGAATACGACATCGGCGCCCGCGGACAGCAGCGCCTTGCAGACGGACGCCTCAAAACTTCCGCCGTACGATGTCGCCACGATCATATCGCCGACGCGGTCGAACTTGGAACGTTCCATGCCTTTCATGACCGCCACGCGTTCACTCATCCCCGCCTCCGTGCGCGGAAGGCCCATGGCCTCGTCCATGCCTATTCCCGTAGCATCCAGAATGTCGGCGAACGTCCTGAGGAACTGCGCGTTCGCGAATGAGAAGTGACCGCTGTCCGTGAGCATCCCGGACAGAAG
>JAIRTZ010000016.1 GCA_031254685.1 Methanomassiliicoccaceae archaeon | reverse complement strand
GCCGCGGCCGAGGGTTTCAGAACGGTCGCGGTGTCGCAGAAAGGGCGCGAGAGGACGTTCGCGAATTATTACAGGTCGCAGCGCGACGCCAAAGGCAATCTGATACGCGGTGTGGTCGACGAACCCGTGATACTTGAGAAATTCAACCATATCCTTAAACCGGAGAACCAGCAGAGCCTGATGAAGAATAACGTCCTGTTCATCCCGAACAGGTCGTTCGTCTCGTACTGCGGTATTGACGCGGTAGAGAATGAATTCGAGGTTCCGCTCGTGGGCAGCAGGAATCTTCTAAGGTCGGAGGAGCGCGGGGACGAGCGCGACTATTACTGGATACTCGAGAAGGCGGGGCTTCCGTTCCCGAAGAAAGTAAGCAGACCTGAGGACATCGACCGTCTCACGATCATCAAAGTGCATCACAAAGTGAAAAAACTGGAGCGCGGTTTCTTCACCGCGCAGTCATATGACCAATTCGTCGAGAAATCAACGAATCTGATAAACCAGGGCGTGATCGAACCGGATTTCCTGAAGCACGCGAGAATGGAGCATTATATCATCGGCCCCGTCTTCAACCTTGATTTCTTCTATTCTCCGCTGGAGGAGAAGGGAGAGCGCATCGAACTGATAGGCGTGGACTGGAGGTTTGAAAGCTCGCTGGACGGTTACGCCAGACTTCCTGCGAAGCAGCAGGTCGAACTTGAGGCGGACGGGATACTGCCCGAATATACAGTATGCGGCCACAATTCGGCGACGCTGCGCGAATCGTTATTGGACAACGCGTTCGATCTTGCCGAGAAATATGTCAAAGCTGCGGAAAAATACTATTCGCCGGGCATCATCGGCCCGTTCTGCCTGCAGACGTGCGTTGATAAGGACCTGAAATTCCACATCTACGACGTTGCGCCGCGCATCGGCGGCGGAACGAACGTGCACATGGCCGTAGGCCATCCGTACGGGAACGCGCTGTGGAGAAAGGAAATGAGCACCGGCAGAAGGCTTGCGATGGAGGTAAGAAAGGCCATCGAACAGGAACGCGTGGATGAAATAGTCACGTAAACGGGCAGAATGTTTATCTACGTTCCTTCAATGCATGTATACACACGCGGAGAGTTAAAAATGAAGTCACTGAAGAAGATCGGTGTGCTTGCACTCATCATGATCGCATTGATCATCCCTGCCGTCGCGATAGCCGAGAACGTATCCGGAGACAAAGCGGCAATATATGACGAGAGTGTCCGTGTCACAGGCGGATTCAACGACAGAAGCACCGGAACCATAACCGTGAAAGTGATCGGCGAGATCATCGAGGGCGATGAGCTGACGATAACGATCACGGAACTGAAGACAGGCAACCTTTTCGGAACTACCACGATCATCGTGACGGAGGCGGACGAACTGAGAGGATTCGTTAATATCAGCGTCTCATTCAGGATAGGCAACCCGGGAACGTATTTCGGAGTTGTTTCGTTAACGGGGACCGATGTCCACGAAACATACAACATTGACAGTACGCTGAGGTTCGATGTCGGAAAGTCCCTGTGGAGCAGCATTTGGACGTATGTCGCGATAATACTCGTCGTCGTGATAATCGCCATCGTCATCTTCATGAGGATGCGCGCCTTGCCGAAGGTCGAGAACACCGGCGCGTTCACCGCCATGGAAGAGGAGCGCAGGGTGAAGAAGGGATCGAGCGCCAAGAAGGAAACGTACAAGAGCCGCTCCAAGAAGTGATCCGGCGGAAAAGCATTTTATGCGTTCCGTTCTTCATGATACCATGAGATACATTGACCTCGGGTCTGTCACGCCGGAGTACAGCGTCTGTGTCGACAAGGTCATTCTGGACCTGTATTCTCAGGATATGCTGGTCATATATTCCAGGGACCGCCCGTGCGTGTCCGTGGGACGTTCTCAGAAGATAGATGATACCGTGGACCTCGGATACGTCAATGATAATGATATCGCGGTCGTGAGAAGGGTCAGCGGCGGCAGCAACATATATTCCGACAGCGGGCAACTGACGTATTCCCTTATCGTTTCGCGCGACAGGCTGCCCGCGTCCCGCAACGATTCGTTCGCCGCGGTCTGCGGCGCCGTTGTCGCCGCATTGAAAGAACTGGGCATAGACGGATCGCATAAACCTGTCAATGATATCCTTGTGAACGGGAAGAAGATATCCGGCGGGGCGCAGGCAAGGAATAAGAAAGCCGTACTGCAGCACGGAAGTCTGATATTGGATGTGGACAACGACATCGTACGGTCGTCGCTCATAGATACGAAGAAAAGAACATACGGCGGCCTGACGTCAGTGAAGGAATGCCTTGGGTACATACCGTCAAGGGAAAGGATCGTGAACGCGATCGTTTCCGGATTCTCCGAGGTGTTCGGGAACATCGAGAAGGGGACGCTCACCGATGAGGAGAAGGAAAAGATCGAAGAAATATCAGCACTTCTTCTTGTTCAGGTCGTTCATGTCCAATAACGCTGTCTCGCGGCGGTCCATGAAGAATCCCATCTTCTTGTGAAGCATTATCGATCTCAGGTTATCCTTTCCCATTGCGCTGCGCGCAACGGTGGCGCCTTGTTTCTTACCTTCGTCCACGGCCGCCCTGAGCAATTTGTAACCGATGCCGTTGCGCCTGAAATACGGATGGACGCCCATGTTCTCCACCCACAGCAGATTCTCGACGTTCTGCACATGATGGATGATCTGCGCGAATATGAACCCCATGATCTCGTCGTCCTCGACGGCGACGAAGCTTAAACCTCCGTCGAGGTACGTCCTGTATGACCTGGGATTGCTGGCACCGAGATTCTCTTTCCACTCCGCCGGGAGCTCGTCCCACTTGTTGTTGATCTCCTTGTCGAAATATTCGCGGATGCACAATATCTCGAGTTCGCGCACCTTCACGAGGTCCTTCAGTTTTATGGGACGGATCTCCATCACATCTCCTCCGGCGCGCCTATCCCCAGATAATGGAGGATGTTCTTCAATGCGATCTTGGTGCATTCGACCAGCGTTAAACGCGCGTCTCTCATGTCGCCGGAATTCAATACCGGGACGGACGCGTAGAATTGATTGAACGCGGACGCCACCTCGTGACCGTACGCGGGAACGAGATGCACTTTGCGCTCCTCACCGGCGGACTCGATCACCGCTTCGAACTTTGATAACGTTTTCACAAGCTTCGTTTCGAACTCGTCCGTCAGTTTCGCTGCGTCCGCGGCCCTTTTGAAATCGCCGGCCTTGCGGAGTATGCTGCACGCCCTCGCGTGCGAGTACTGGAGGAACGGCCCGCTGTTGCCGTCGAAGTTCAGCGCCTCGGACCATTTGAACACGAATTGCTTCTCCGGTTGGATTCTGACGATGTTGTACCTTATCGCTCCGACGCCGACGGTCCTCGCGATCTCGCGCATCTTCTCCTCCGAGAGGTCGGAACGCCTTGTCCTTATCTCGTTGTACGCGTATTCGACGGATTCGTCAACAAGATCGTCCAGATAGACGACGACACCCTTTCTCGTTGACATCTTGCCTTCCGGCAATGATACGAAGGAGTAGAACATCGGCTCCGGCAATCTCTTTTCGGAAAGGATCTGCAGCGCGCAGATGAGCTGTTTGCTGCCGAGCTTCTGATCCTCGCCGAGCACTCCTATCACTCGGTCGTATCTTGAGAGCTTGTCGCGGTGGTACGCTATGTCGCGCGTTGTGTACAGCGTCGTACCGTCATTCCTTGTGAACGTGAACTTCTTGTTCGTCCCGTGGACGCCGAAGTCCTCCAGATCGAGATACCATGCGCCGTCGTCCTCCTTTCCCGCGTACTTTGACGCTTTGAGTTCCTCGACCGTTCTTTTTGCGCTGCCGTCGACAATGAACTTGGATTCCCATGTGTATACGTCCAAACGGACGCCTATGCTCGATAGCGTCTCGTTAAGGCCGCCGAGCATCAGCTCCGTGGTCTTGCGGACATTCGAGATCACATCGGGATCCCCGGCCTCGAACCTTCTGAGCATTGACGAGATCTCGGCGCTCACTTCGGGCTTCGATTCCATCAGCTTGTTCGCGAGGCGGTAGAATGCCACTAAACTGTGATCGGGTTTTTCGCGGTCGGCCTTCTCAACGTCATCCTTGGGGATGTTGTTGATCCCCCATGTCAGGATCACCACCTGTTTCCCCACGTCGTTCACGTAGTATTCCGTCGTGACGTCATATCCGCACCCGGACAGGCATCTTGCCAATGTGTCGCCTATGATCGGATTCCTTGCGCGCCCGACGTGTATCGGTCCCGTCGGGTTCGTTGATGTGTGCTCCAGATTCACTTTCCTGCCCTTCGGCGGAAGACGGCCGTATTCGTCCCCTTTCTCCAGGATCTCGGCGATCGTCCCGTTCATCAGTGCGTTCCGGTCC
>JAIRTZ010000132.1 GCA_031254685.1 Methanomassiliicoccaceae archaeon | reverse complement strand
CAACGCTGCGAGAACGTCCCGCGCCGGTTTCGTGACCGCCGGCGATACGATGGCCGCGACGACGCACGTGGACCTTCTGATACAGGCGGCCGAGGAAGGGATACCTACGAAGGTGTACCACGGCGTTTCCATATTCTCGGCATGTCCCACGTCGTTGGGCCTTCAGCCGTACAAGTTCGGACGCACCGTGACGTTACCGTTCATTGACGACGGGTATCATCCGCGCTCACCGTACGATCATCTCGTGACCAACAGGAATGAAGGCCTGCATTCGATGGTATTGCTGGACATACGCGCCGATGAGATGCGGTACATGAGCGCACATCAGGCCATCGAGTGGCTGTTGGAGGCGGAACGCAAATGGAATTGCGGGCTTGTGACCGATGAGACGATAATATGCGTCGCGTCACGCATCGGGTCCGATTCGGAAAAGGTGTTCGCGGGATATCCGAGGGACCTCCTTGCGATGAACCTCGGGGAGCCTCTGCACACGCTCGTCATACCGGGACAATTGCATTTCATGGAGTCGTACGCGCTGGTGCACCTCGCCGGCGCACCGGAAACGATAATAAAGGACGATTAACGCCAGACGCTCTCCAGGTCCATCCCGAGGCGCACGTTCTTCCTCACAAGTTCGATCTTGTCCTTGTCCTGCGGGTCTATGCGGGCGATAAGGCCCTCGATGGTCTCCGTCACGTGCAATGTGTCCTCGCTTGTTATCAATACCGGAACGTTAAGCTCGTTCGCCCTTGCGATCACCGTGTGCGACGGCCGTATGCCTCCGGTGACTATCATGCACGACGTATCCGTTGATAATGCGGCCAGCTGTATCTCCGTCCTGTCGCCTCCGGTTATCACCGCTTTGCGCTTGGAACGCCTCATGTAGCGGATCGCGGTCTGGGTGCTCATCGCGCCGACGAGCATTGTTTCAACGATGTTGTCCATCCCTCCGGCGCCGGCGATCACCTTGGCGTCCATCTTCTGCGATATCTCCGATACGCGGAACGTTCCCAGTTCGGGTATCATCGGGATCTCGCCCAGTACTTTCATTCCGCGGCCCTCGAGCAGCTTGCGCTCGGGGCATTCGGAGCACTTGTTCAGAACGATCCCGAGCATGTCCAACCCTCTCTGTTCGCAGAGCTCCCTGAACATGAACACCGTGTCGATCGATTGTATAGATGATGTGGATACCAGAATTATCGGCGCCTTGAGCGCCTCCGCGATGTCCAGATGCGATAACTTGTGGGCCCATCCGTTGGTGAACTCCTTGCTCCCCTCTATTATCATGAACTCTTTTCCTTTGCTCAGTTCCTTGTAGCCTTTTTTGATGTCGTCCATCCCCGCCGGTTCGAATATGTCGTATATGAACGGCGACAGCTTCCTCCCGTCCTCCAATTTGAGGACCTCGGCCATCATGGACGCGTCCTGGTCGAGTATCTCGTCGTTCACTTTTATCAGGCTCTCGCGGAACGGCTTGTAGAAACCCACCTTTCCGGGGTAGTTCATAGCGAGTCCCAGCGAAATCACAGATTTACCGGACCTTGCGCCGACCGATGCCAAATAGACATTCTTCATTTTTTTCACCTTATCGTCGTCAGGGCGTCCACCGCCCAACTTCCTTCGTTCCTCTTTCCTACCATCACAGGATTGATTTCAAGTTCATATATCTCTGGGTTCTCCGCCGATATCAACATTATTTTTCTCATTATATCCTTCAGCGATTCGATATCGGCCGGAGGTTTCCCTCTGGCCCCCGATAAGATGCGGTACGCCTTCGTTGACATTATCATCTTATCCATGTCTTCATCGGACATCGGTATCAGTCCCCGGGATATCTCGCCGAGTATCTCCACGTATATCCCGCCCATCCCGAACGCGAGCACCGGGCCGAACTGTTCGTCGCGTATCATCGACAGCACCACTTCCTGTCCGGCGGCCATCTTCTGCACCGAGACGCCGTCTATCTTCGCTCCCGGAACGGCGGTCCTGCATCTGATCATGAGCGATTCGAACGCGTCGCGCACACCGTCGGATGTCTTGATGTTCAGTATGACGCCGCCTATGTCCGTCTTATGCATGATGTCGGGAGACATTATCTTCATTACCACGGGATATCCTATGCGCTCCGCGGCGGCGACCGCATCCCGCGGATTCGTGACGAGCACTTCCGGCGGAACGGGTATCCCGTATGCGGCGAGTATCGTCTTCCCCTCCTTCTCGGACAGCGACGACCTGTTCTCGCTCTTCGCAATGTCCAGCAATTCGAGCACCGTGTGCCTTCCCGATATTCCCGATAATTCTATGCATTCGATGCACGGACGTTCCCTGCGCGCCCTTCTCAGGTACGAGAGCGCGCGCACCGCCCTGTCCGGCGTCGGATATGACGGTACCGCGTTCTTACGAAGTATCGATAGCGCGGATTCGCATTCCCTCCCGCCGGCGAATGCCACCGTCACGGGTATCTTCAATTTTCCTTTCATTTCGGATATCGAGGACGCGATCGAACTCAGGTCGGTCGCGTCCAGCGGTGACGAGAGTATCGCCGCGCCTCCCACGCTCTCGTCCTCGGCGGCTATCTTCAGCGCGCTTATTATCATCTCGTTGGTCGCATCCCCGCGCACATCCACAGGGTTATGCGTACTTGCGATCGACGGTATCGCTTTCCTGAGGGCGTCCTCCGTTTCCGCGGAAAGCGTCGCCAGATATACGTCCGGGTTGTCCGAGCACGCATCGGCGGACATCACACCGAGCCCGCCGGCGTTCGTTATGATCGCGACCCCTTCTTTCATCATGGGCGCCGACGATGATATCACGGACAAAGCGTCAAACATCCCGTCAAGGTCGTTCACGCGTATCACGTTCAGGCGTTCGAACACCGCATCGTACACCGAATCCGAACCGGACAGCGCGCCCGTATGCGACGACGCCGCCTTCGAACCCGCTGCGCTCCGTCCCGCCTTCAGCATTATTATGGGCTTCGTTGTCTTCGATACTGCGTCAATGAACCTTTTGCCGTCCGCGACCCCTTCCGAATAGATGCCGATGACGCTTGTCCCGTCGTCCTTCCCGAAATATTCTATCGCGTCCGCCTCGTCGATGTCCATCTTGTTCCCCAGCGAAATGAATTTCGAAATTCCGTTATTGGTGTGTATCGACCAGTCCAGCATCGTCGCGCCGACGGCGCCGGACTGCGAGCATAACGATATGCCGCCCTTCGGAGGGAATAGCGACGAGAACGTTGAGTTCAGGTTCCAATGGGTGTTGATCAGTCCGAAGCAGTTCGGGCCTACCACCCGCATTCCGAATCTTTTCGATATGTCGCTGAGCTTCGATTCGAGCTCCCGCCCCTCGGGACTCTCCTCCTTGAATCCCGCCGTTATGACGACGACGGCTTTCACACCCTTTCTGCCTATCCTTTCCATCTCGTCAAGCACGAGACTGGAATGCAGCGCCATTATCACCAATTCCGGAACATCGTCCAACGCGTCCACCGATGCGTACGCATTCAGTCCGGAGATCGTCCCGCCCTTCGGGTTTATCGGAAAAATTTTTCCGCGGAATCCTGAGCTGACGATGTTCCTGAGGATCATCCCGCCGATCTTGTTCGGGTCGGAGGATGCGCCTACCACCGCAACGGATCCCGGGGTGAAGAACATCCTCATGACCCTCCGAAGGCAACGCGGGCATTATAACTTTTCTTTTTTTCCCGAATTTCACTTTCGGTCACTTTCGGTCGCGTCCGCAGAACGTCTGGCTATGTTGTTTTCATCGAAAAACAGGGGGGTACTTTCGGTGACCTCCCCCGCTTTTGTTTATATACCGTCCCGAGAATAGAGATATGAAGACCCGAAGATGCACATCCCTGCATGACTTCGCTTCAGAGGAGAGACACCATCCAACCATCCCTTACGTTTTCCTTCTCTCCTCTCTTCTTTTCTTCTTCCGGCGAACGGACGTTCCGCGGAGCGTTTTCCGGATGTCGGCAGATGCCGCATGCTTTGTATGATCGCGGCAGATCTTTAGGAACACGTTCCCGAAGGTTGCTTCCGCATCCCGTACCAATCCGTTGCGGTCGCTTTAATAGCTGAAACATATTTCTGGTATAGAGGAGCGTTGCATGTGATGCAACGGCTTTTGCGGTCATCGGCGGGCATTCATATGGAGCTTATTACAGAAGGAAAAAGAGAGAAGAGAGGACGGAGAGCCCTCGTCATAATGGTCGCGGCTTTATTTGCGGTCACTGCGTTCGCCGCCGTCCTTGCGGCGGACACAGACAACGAGAACGGATCTGACGGTATTCTCGGGGCCGGTGACACGTTCCCTGCGATCTCGACAGGCACTGGTCACTCGCTTGCCCTCAAGAGCGACGGGACGGTGTGGGCGTCTGGTTTCAACTTCTACGGCCAGCTGGGAGACGGCACGACTGTAAACAAACACACACCGGTGAAGGTGCTTGACCTTGAAGGTGTGACGGCGATTACAGCAGGCAGTGGTCACTCGTTTGCCCTCAAGAGCGACGGGACGGTGTGGGCGTGGGGTTACAACGGCAACGGCCAGCTGGGCGACGGCACAATTGTAAACAAACACACACCGGTGAAGGTGCTTGACCTTGAAGGTGTGACAGCGATTGCAGCAGGCACCAGTCACTCACTTGCTCTAAAGAGCGACGGGACGGTGTGGGCATGGGGTTACAACTCCTACGGCCAGCTGGGAGACGGCACAACTACGCAACACAACACACCGGTGAAGGTGCTTGACCTTGAAGGTGTGACGGCGATTGCAACAGGCAGTGGTCACTCGCTTGCCCTCAAGAGCGACGGGACGGTGTGGGCATGGGGTGACAACTTCTACGGCCAGCTGGGCGACGGCACAGTTACGCAACGCAACACACCGGTGAAGGTGCTTGACCTTGAAGGTGTGACGGCGATTGCAGCAGGCAACAGTCACTCACTTGC
>JAIRTZ010000114.1 GCA_031254685.1 Methanomassiliicoccaceae archaeon | reverse complement strand
GGTGCGTTCTTCTTCGACGAACGTTCCACTGGAAACTGTCTTGTCAACGTGGGCGCGCTGGGCATCGTGAAGAATAAGGACCTGAGGAACAACTTCGTCAGCGGTCCCGACGAGATTTTCATATTGTGCGGCGAACCGACCGGGCGCGACGGCATACACGGCGTGAACTTCGCGTCGGTCGACATGGACGTTTCAAAAGAGAACAAAGGCGCCAAGCACGGCGTCAGCCCCATACCGAAACGTTTCGTGCTGGCGGCGACGCTTGAGGCGAATAAAGCGGGTCTTGTCACGGGGATGAAGGACCTCGGCGGAGGCGGATTGAGCTGCGTGGTCGGCGAGATGGCATTGGGCGCGAAATGCGGCGCCGAAGTGGATCTGGAAAAAGTGCCGCTCAGGGAGGCGGACATGGCTCCGTGGGAGATATGGGTGTCGGAGACGCAGGAGAGGATGATGCTCGCCGTCAAGAAGAAGGATGTGCAGAAGGTCCTCGACATATTCAAGAGGATGAACGTCCCCGCCGCGGTCGTCGGCAAGAGCACGAACGTTCCGAGAACGAGGATATTCTGGAACGGCGAGCCGATATTCGATATGGACCTCGAGTTCCTTACCGGAGGCCCGGTGTACAACAGGCCATACACCGAACCGAAGGTGTCGACGAAGGCGAAAGAGAAGATCGGAGCGCTGCCGGCGAACAATGACGTCATCCTGGCATTACTTTCCGACCTCAACATCTCGTCCCGCGAGTGGGCGATAAAGCAGTACGAGAAGAAGGGCAGCAGGACCGTTGCAGGACCGAATGCGAAGAACGGCCCGGGAGACGCGAGCGTCATCGCACCGGTGGCCGGATCGTTCAAGGGCCTTGCGGTGGCGGTCGGATGCAATCCGTGGCTTGTGGCCGCGAACCCGTACCACGGCGGTATGTCGTGCATCGATGAGACCTGCCGTAACCTTGTTGCCGTCGGTGCTAAGCCGCATGCGTTCACCGACTGCCTGAACTTCGGCAACCCCGAGAAGCCGGACCGGATGGGCGAGCTGAGAGAATCGGTGAGAGGATTGGGCGAGGTCGCAAAAGCGCTGAAGATACCGATACCGTCCGGTAATGTCAGTCTGTACAACGAATCGTCGAACGGCGTATGCATACTGCCGACGCCGATGGTCATCGGGACGGGGCTGATAGAGGACAGCCGGAAGGCGGTCACGGCGGACCTGAAGGGAAAGGGCAATTCACTGTTCCTCGTCGGCGAGACGAAAGATGAGATGGGCGGCTCGCTGCTCTTCCGGAAGTTCGGCGGGATCGGCGGCGATGTCCCGAAGGTGGACCCGGCCGGCCTGAGAAAGACCATGGACAGGCTGCTCGATGCGATGGACAAGGGACTCGTGAAGAGCTGCCATGACTGTTCGGACGGAGGTTTCGCGGTTGCGATGGCGGAGATGTGCATCGCCGGTAACGTGGGGGCGGATATAGATCTCTCAAAGGTCAAGGGCACGGACATGGTAAGATTATATTCGGAGAGCAACACCAGGTGGATCGCGGAGGTCGCAAAGGAGAGCGAGGACGCGTTCAAGAAGGCGCTCGGACGCAAAGCGGTAAAGATCGGAAGAACGGAAGGTGAGCGCCTGAAGATCAAGGCGTCGTCGGTAAGCCTTGCCGTTAAGGACATGAGGGCCGCGTGGAAAGAGCCCATCGATAAGATCATGAAAGGCTGATCCGAAAGGTCGTGGGATAATGAGACGGACGGACAGGGCGATCGAAGGAACAGATGACATACTCGCCGTCCTGGACGGATGCGAGATAATCCGGATAGGCCTTTCCGCTGACGACCGTCCGTACATCGTCCCTATGAACTTCGCGTACGAAACGGTCGACGGAAAGATCTTCATATATCTTCACTGCGCCCGCGAGGGCAGGAAGCTGGACATGATCGCGAGGAACAGCAGCGTGTGCTTTGAGGCCGACCGTTCGTACAGGACGGTGAAGGCGGACACGGCATGCCGCTGGACCGCCGAGTTCCGGAGCGTCATGGGCGAAGGTATCGTGAACGCGGTCACCGACGATGCGGAACGCGTACGCGCGATGGACATGCTGATGCATCGCTACGGTTTCGAGGGAATACCGCAATACACGGCGCAGGCATTGGCGGCGGTCACCGTACTGCGGATCTCGGTGTCCTCGATGACGGGCAAACAGCACCTCGTGAAGGCATGAGGCACAGAAACAAATAGTAACATGGAACGGATATCCGGACCAACGGAAAAAAAAGAGGGACACGAAATGAAGATACTGATAGCATATTCCACCAAGGGCGGCGCGAGCAGAGAGTGCGCCGAACTTTTAGCATCCGAGATAGGCAATTGCACGATATGCGACCTTGACGGCAGCTCACCGAATGTTGCCGACTTTGATATCATCGTCGCCGGCACCGGGATCCGTATGGGCGGGGCGTACAAACCGTTCAAGCGATTCGTCGAAGAGAATGCGGATATACTTGTCGCGAAGAGCGTCGCGTTCTTCCTCTGCTGCAAACAGATCGACTCCTTCGAGAAGTTCGCGGCGAAGAGCATTCCCGAAAAATTAAGGGGCGCGGCGTTCCGCATGAGCCCGTTCAGCGGCAAACCTCCGCTCGGGGGCAAGAAGGACGGGAGCTGGATGATCAGGGACGAAGTGATCGCCTTCGCAAAGGCCGTGAAGGAAAAGAACTGACCGCGCCGGCGTCATGATGCGGCGTACGGCCGCATCTGAAACCGTTCCCGCTTTTTTGATATCTATTCGGTACATAAAATAACGTATGATATTAAATAACATATATGTGCAATTAACCGCAATTATTGATGATAACATAACATATATGTTCTATTATCATGACGATCATACGAAGAACTTCTCCTTCCTTCTCAAAGAGAACGGGAATTGGAGATTGTCCCCGGCATATGACGTTACGTATGCGTTCGACCCGTCGAACTATTGGATACAGCGGCATCAGATGTCCGTCAACGGCAAACTGCAGGACATCACACGCAGCGATCTGAAAGAGTTCGCACACAGCATGAACATAAGGGACGCCGGCGGCATCATCGATACGATAACGTCGGCGGCGTCCGACTGGAGGCGTTACGCAGGGTCCTCCGGCGTCCCCGAGAGGACGGCGGAGAAAATAGACCGGGTCCTTCTGAAAGACCTCTGATCGCGTCCGCGGTGCCCTTAATCCTTTTCGTCGAAGGCATCGAGAGCGATCGGAAGAGCGGAGACAACGCAGCTGCCCACGGCCGGAAGGCCGACCAGCACCGCGCTTATCACCTCGTCGCGCGTCGCTCCCTTCGCCTTCGCCATCTTCACGTGGAACGGCAGGCCGCTCTCCGATCTCACGGCCGCCAGCACCGCTATGTAAGCGAGTTCCTCCGTCTTCTTATCGAGCTTGCTCGCGCTGTCCGCCTTCTGCACCATCTCCATCCATGCCTGCCGGACCTCCGGCGCCTCCCTGCCGAATGTCTCGAACGATCTGCTGACCTTCATGATTGTCCCTCTGTACCGCAATGAATTTTATTTTTTAAGATGTTTGACCGCGCTCGGGGGCCTGTCATCGGGCCGTGCAATGACCTTGAATATCGTTCCCTCGCGCCGGTACTTTGACCTGCTGCGTCCGTATCGGGATGCAGCGTTATTTTTTTAACGGTCTTATCGGCCTCGCCTCGATGTATCCGCGTCCGCCGACCGGCATGTACTGGAATCTCGGCGCGTCCGCGTCCGCCCATTCGAACCCGCGGAACGACGGATCGAATTTGTCGATCGCGTCCCATATGTCCTTTATCGCCTGGTCGAAATCGCTGTCGTCGTACGGCTCGCCCTGGAAGACCATCAGACGGCACGCGTCGAGGTCTATCATCTCGAACCCGTCGGGCACTGCGCCCTTGTATCCGGACGGAACCTCCACGCCGAGCACATATTGCGACGTGCCCTTCCGTATCAGCTTCTCCGGAAGCCAGAATCCCGCCGGCTCGTACGTTGTCCCCTTTATGCTTTCCAGTATCCCCCATACGTCGCATCCGGCCTCCTCGCAGTATCCGAAATATTCCTTGGCCCTGACGCCGCGTTTCATGATCAATTTGCGCTCAGGCCGTTCGATGACGTACGTGAACACCGTCTGCTTCTCCTTCTTTTCCATTTCTTTGTCCTCCCTGTTATACACGAGGTGACGGATCAGGACCGAATACGGTATGAAGAATTTCAGCGGGACCGGCGCGGATTTATACGCTTCCGGGGAAAGGCCGAACTCCTTCGAGAATGCGCGGGTAAAACCTTCGTGCGTATCGAACGCCGCGGACGACGCCACGTCGGCTATCCTTATGTTCCCGCCGGTCAGGCGTTTCGCGCCGTGCGTCAGCCTGTATCTTCTGATGTATTCGAAAGGCGTGGAGCCCGTCAGTTCCTTGAATATCCTCAGCGAATGCGATTCCGAATAGTTCGCCGCTTCGCTGAGGTCCTTCAGCGTGATGGCATCTCCGATATGCTCCCTGATGTGGTCCTGCATTCTTTGTACAGCCTTCGTTGCCTCATAGGTTGCCAATCCGTCGCCTCCATCCTGTACACATCGCTGAGCGGTTCTTATATTTTTATTGACCGGGATCGCTATTTGATATTTTTCCGGCCGTACGCATCCGGGACCGCCTGATTTTTCAACGGATACGGCATACCGTCGCCGTGAGGAGGGACAAGATGTATTGTTCAGCGTATTTGTCGCCGATGGGCGCGATCACGATCGCAAGCGACGGCGACCATCTTATCGGATTGTGGAACGACGGACAGAAATATCACGGCAATGAAATATTCAAAGGGATGACGGAAAGGGACGACCTTCCGGTATTCGTCAGAACGAAAAAATGGCTGGACAGATATTTTGCCGGAGAGCGCCCGCTGATATCCGAACTGCCGCTGGCCCCCGCGGGCAGCGCGTTCCGCCAAACGGTGTGGGCGATATTGTGCAAGATACCGTACGGCGAAACGGTCACGTACGGCGACATCGCGAAAAGGATCGCCGCCAAGATGAACAAAGAGAAGATGTCGGCGCAGGCGGTGGGCGGGGCCGTCGGGCATAATCCGATATCCATAGTGATCCCGTGCCACCGCGTCGTCGGATCGGACGGGAACCTGACGGGATACGCCGGCGGCATTGACGTGAAGATAAAGCTGCTTGAGCACGAAGGCGCCGATATCTCAAAACTCTCCGTTCCCAAGAAGGGCACGGCCATCTGACACATACGGGAACGGATATGATAATCAGCGCAAGCCGCAGGACGGACATCCCGGCGTTCTATTCGGAATGGTTCTTCAACCGTCTGAATGAGGGCTACGCGCTCGTTCCCAACCCTTACAACGCGGACCGCCTCGGACGCGTGGAGCTTTCGCCGAAGAACGTGGACTGCATAGTGTTCTGGACGAAGAACGCGGAACCGATGCTTGATAAATTCTTGAAACTCGATGAGATGGGATATCCGTACTGCGTACATTTCACCATGACGCCGTACGGCAGGGACATCGAAAAGGGTCTTCCGCCGAAACCCATACTTATGGAGACGTTCCGCAAAATGTCGGAACGCATAGGCGCCGAACGTTCCGTGTGGAGGTACGATCCCGTGATCGTTGACGCGGAACATCCCGTCGGATGGCATCTGGAACGCTTCGGAGAGATGTGCGGACGTCTCCGGGATCATACGGAACGGTGCTTCATAAGCTTCGTCGATCCGTACAAAAGCCTCGAGAAACGGTTCAGGGGACTGACGGATGACGAGACCGCCGGGATCGCGTCCGGGTTCTCGGAGATCGCTGGAACGAACGGTATCGAACTCTTCACGTGCGCGGAGGGCGCCGATCTTTCGAGGTACGGCATCGGGCACGGCGCGTGCATCGATCAAAAATTAATCGAACGGATCATCGGGCACCGGATAACAGCAAAAAAGGATGCGAATCAGCGTAACGAGTGCAACTGTATCGAGAGCGTCGACATAGGCGCGTACAGCACCTGTCCCCACGGCTGTTCGTACTGCTACGCCGTGTCCGGCCGTGAGACGATGATGCGGCGCGTTGCGGCGCACGATCCGAACTCGCCGATGATCACCGGACATCCGAGAGGCGGCGAGCTGATTACCGACCGTACGGCGCCGTCCCTGAAAAACAAACAGACCGATCTCTCTCATTTCAAATAAGAGTGATTAAAATACTGCCACGTGTATATAAGAATAAGATTAACGGGGAGTTAACAGATGATAGTGCCTTTGATCATAATTGGGATCGTTGTTATCCTTGTGCTCATCGCGGTATTGTTCTACAACAGTTTCGTGCGCAAGAAACTGAAGGTCGAGAACAGTTTCAGCGAGATAAAGATACAATGCAAGAAGAGGTTCGACCTGGTGCCGAATCTTGTCGAGACCGTGAAGGGATATGCGCAGCATGAGAAGGAGACGTTAGAGAACGTCACGCTCGCACGCAGCGCGGGCGCCTCGGCGAAGAGCGTCCGCGAACTTGCGGCGGCGAACAGCCAGCTGACGCAGACGCTCAACAAATTGTTCGCGCTCGGCGAGCAATATCCCGACCTGAAGGCGAACATTAACTTCGGGAAGCTTCAGGACGAACTGGTGACCGTCGAGAAGGCGATCGCTGTCTCGCGCAGTTTCTACAACGATGCGGTGATGATGTACAACCGCGCCGTCAAGACCGTGCCGGGCAATATGTTCGCCGCTATGTTCAAATTCAAGGAAGCGGAATTCTTCGACGCGCCCGAGGCGGAGCTGGAGAACGTCACGGTCAAGTTCTGATCCTGTCTGCGTGATACATGGAGGCGAGATGATGGCGAAAGCGGGTCTGGTCGTCTTTGTGATGTTCGCCCTGTTCGTCGGAACGTGCGCTTTCGCGGCCATGGTGACGGAGACCCCCGAAGGTTTCGATCACTACAGGACGGACGTGGACATCGTCGCCGACGGGGACGGGAACGCCGCGGTGACGGAGACGTACAATTTCAGATGGTGGGGCATCAGCAGCGGCGAGATGTACATCTCGTTCTCCGATAACAAAAGGGCTATGGTCGACGTATCCTCGATATACTGCGAGATAGACGGCGTACCGGCCGTGTGGGTATCGTCGTACAACGCCGGCGTCCAGGCATCATACGCCGGCGCAGGTCTTCCGCTGTACACTTACGGCAAGAACCCGGTATCCTATGATTGGGAGATCAACGCATTCTACCCGCGCGAGCGGTCCGGCGAGCATACGGTGACGTTCGGATACACACTGAATGACGTTACTGCAAGATACGCGGACTGCGCGGACCTTTACTACAAGGTGTTCACCGGGTTCTCCGACCCCCTGAACGATCTGACCGTCACCGTCACCATGCCTTCCGGCAGCCTGCAGGACCGGACGTACATTTACGGGCACGGCGACCCTAACGGATACTGCGAATTCGTTGACGACGAGACGATCGTCTTCAAGAGCCCGCGGCTTGAAGCGTACACGATGTTCGAGATACGCGTCGTGAGCCTGCAGACCGGTCTGTTCGCCGGCGTTACGGAAAGTAACGGCAAGACATTCGATTCGATATTGGCCGAAGAGAAGCGGTTCCAGGACGAGACGGACCGGGCGATCATGCTCGCTAAGGTCCAGTTGGTCATCGTGATCGCAATGTTCTGCGCAGGCATATTGATATTCATTTTCAGGATGAAATTCACCAAACGCAACAAACCGACATTCGATAAACCGTACACACGCGAACTGCCCTCGGTCAAGCCCAACATATCGGCGCATCTGGCGGGACATTACAGGATCACAAGCGCAAAGTTCGGCGACAAAATATCCGCCACCATCCTCAATCTGGCGCTGATGAAGGTCATCGCCATCGAAGAGGGCAAGAACAAGGAGCTCGTGTTCGTTTCCCTTGACGACAAGCTGCCGATGACGAGGTTCGAGAAAAGCGTTTACGATATGATCTTCTGCGCCCTGAAGGGAACGTACGGCGACAGGGTCACGCTGAGCCAAATGAAGAAGGCGCTCCGGAAGAATCCGACGGAGTCGTCGCAGCTGTACACGTGGGATGAGCATGAATTCGATAATGAGGGATTTGTCGACAGCACACTGACGAAACGCAATAAAAAATGGAGGATCCTCTCTGCGGCCGCGTGCTTCCCGATCGTCGCCGTGATCGCCATAAGTGTGATCATCATGGTCAACGATTACATACTGCTCGGCATGTTGGCCGTGTTCATCAACTTCGGCCTTGCGGTCCTCGCCTCGGCGAGGGCGCCGGCGGCACTTAACATCCTGGGAGAGGACGAGTACGCCAGGACCATGGCGCTGAAGAGGTTCTACACGGACATGACGTTAATGAAGGAACGGCAGACAATGGAGCTCGCCCTGTGGGAAAGGCACCTGGTGTACGCGACGGCGATAGGCGTCTCGAAGAAGGTCATCAAAGAGCTCGAGGTCCGTCTGGCGGGCATGAGCACGGGCGTGAATGTCACGTTCATCCATGCGCTGCACAGCACCGGCGGGATATCCAAGAACATCGCGTCCATCGGCAAGGCGCCGTACGCCGCGTTCGCCCGCTCCGGCACCAGCGGAGGAGGGAGCGGCGGATACAGCAGGGGCGGCGGCGGAGGATTCAGCGGCGGAGGGGGAGGCGGCCATGGGGGAGGCGGCGGAGGCCACAGGTGAGAGCTCGGCCGTTAATGATGAAAAGCGTGCCCGCCGGGATTCGAACCCGGGTCATCGGCTTCGAAGGCCCCGGTGATGCGCCTTTGACATCATATGATGCTGTGAACCGAAATAGAAGGATCGAAAAGATCGTTCAGGTTCACGAGTTTCAGTTTCCCGTCACCTTCTGCTTCTCTTCTCAGGGTTTCTGTGAACCCTGATCTTGAGAACAGATAATAGTATACGTCCCTGTCGATAAGCTGCGGTACGGCCGCCGTTTTTTCTTTTATTCTCTGGTACACTTCGGTCCCTGCTTTCTTATTGGTCCATTTGCATTCGCCCAATATCGCTTTATTATCGTTCACCGCGATAATATCGATCTCCGTTTCCTCTTTTGTTCTCGGATCGCCGCCCCACCATTTTCCGATCTTGTTGAACAGGAACGGCAGCCTGTCGCGAACGTTCATGCGTCTGAGATATTGTTCGCATATGTCCTCGAACGCATGACCCATGAAATCCGATATCATTGACGGGTCCGTATCTCTGAATATATTCTTCCTGCCGTCCGCGATCAGATCCAGCGACCGCGGTATGAACCGATGCCAGAACCGATACATTCCGTCCTTTATGCTGTAACGCCCTGCGCGCTCCGTATCCGCAAACATGGATGCCTTTTTTTTCACAATATCCAGTTCTATCAAATTTTTAATGTCTTTCGCCACCGTGCTGTCCAATTCCTTCACCCTTCCGGCTATCTCATTCAATTTCGTGGCGCCTCCCGCTATTGCAGTGATGATCCCGTTGTACAGGGCCGGCTCGCGCAATTCTTGTTTCAGCAGGTTCTTCGGTTCTTCGTACAAGAACCCTTTGGCGGAGAAGAACTGTCTGTCAATGCCTTCGGCAACGGTTTCCGCATCCGAAATAAGACTGAGATACAGCGGTATGCCTCCTGTGACCGCATATGCCAATAATTTGTCCTCATATCCTGCGTTCCCGAAAAATTCGGCGCTGCTGTAGTAATCGAGAGCTTTTATCAGATACTGAGATGTACGCCTTCCGTACAGCGGACTCTGATAAGCAAGCACCTGTTTCTCCATGAACGACATCGATGAACCGCACAGGACCAGCATGATCTTGGTATCTTTCAGAACGGTGTCTATGATCCTTTGAAGTTCCGAAGATATCGGAGGGTACTCTTTTGCGATATACGGATATTCATCGATCACCAGGATCAATCTTTCTCCCTTCGCCTGTTTAGCTATGTAATCAAATGCTGTTTCCCATGCAGGGAATATTTTGAGAGACGAATATTCCGGATAAACAGAAAAAACCTTTTTCGAGAAATCTTCGCGGTTCACGGCATCGGCGCTTTCCGTCGCAATGTAGCGTATCGCTTTCTTATCGCCGCGTCCGATGAATTCGCTGATAATGCTTGTTTTTCCTACGCGGCGGCGTCCGTAGATAACTGCGAATTCGAACTTGCTGCTTTCATATTGTTCTTCGAGCCCCGTGAGCTCGCGCAGCCTTCCCTCCTCATAGAATCCTTCCATCTTATCGCCCTCATGCATTTTTTCTGTTGAGTCGACTGCTCAAAAGTTCCTTACTCACGAGTTCCATACTCACGAGTAAGTATATAATGTATTCTGTTCCCTGCACACGCACTTGAAAGATCTGACGGCCGTGACGACGTTCATTGAATATTGTTATGCGGTTGCGGATCAACTTTTAATGTAATATGGCGGGCCCGCCGGAGCCATTTCCGAGGCCATTCCAGTCATCAAAATTCTGAATCTTAAACGCTTGTCTTTTTTGCCATAAGAATATGACGCATTTTCAGTCGGAAAGCATCGCAAAAGCGAT
>JAIRTZ010000151.1 GCA_031254685.1 Methanomassiliicoccaceae archaeon | reverse complement strand
TGCGGCGTAGCATCGCCGCTGGCGTATGATCTAGCACACGTCCAGGTTGCGTATGATCGGTAATCATGGGGCTGTATCCGGCCTCATCCTCCATTCCGGAGCCCTATACCTCTTCCCCGCCGAAGGACCTCTCCGCGGGTGCACTTATCCATTAATCGTTAGCCATACCCTATAAGGGCGCGGCGAACTTCCCGATTATCGGAGACGTATTTAAAGGTTTCCAAATTCGATTTTTATTGGCGTTCCCCGAACATGACCGGGGGCCATAAGTCTCATCGAGCAGACCGCCTACGCGCGTATTATATTTATAATTATTCCATAGAAATAGGATTAACGCTGAGCAGCGTCAAGGAATGAAGAGCACCATGACGGAATTCGGCAGCATCCTCTGCAGTTCCCTGAGGTGCGGATGATAGAATATCATAAGATCCTCGCGGACGGAACTCTTTGACAGCAGCTTCGAAACGACGGACACCTCGGTGCGTCCCTCGACCTTCCATGCGCCCTGCGATGATGACGTATCGGTTGTGACGATGATCGGCAGCCGTAACGATATCTTTTCGCGTTCCGCGCACGCTTTGCTCAGTATATCGATCTCGGCCTCCGTCATCTCGCACGTATGCCCGCTGCGCGTCCTGTAGGTGAGGTCCCCGGAATCCGTGTGCTCGGCAAGCGTCCGTCTCTGCACGGGCGCGTGCGCGTTGATGTCCGAGAGAAGATGTTCGACATCCATACGCCCGTATACGTACGAAGTGATAATATACATACGTGCGAGCGCATCGTCATGCATGGACGGCAAGCTCGCGGATGCGCTGAGGGATCATCCGTGCTACAATGAGGAGGCGCACAGGAGATCCGCGCGCATGCATCTGCCGGTGGCGCCGAGATGCAACATACAATGCAATTACTGCAATCGCAAATACGATTGCAGCAACGAGTCGCGGCCGGGTGTGACCAGCTCCGTGCTCACGCCGGAGGAAGCGTCGGAGAAGGTCGGCGCCGTGAAAGAAAAAATTCCGGAGCTGAGCGTCGCGGCGGTCGCCGGCCCCGGCGATCCGCTGGCCAACGACGAAACGTTCAGGACGCTGGAGCTCATTCATGAAAGATATCCCGACATCACGTTATGCCTTTCCACCAACGGGCTGATGCTCCCGGTGCATGCGGAACGGCTGTACGGACTCGGCGTCCGTTTCGTCACGGTGACCATGAACTCGATCGACACGGACGTCTCGTCGAAGATCTACGAGTTCGTCATTTGGGACGGAAAGAAACTGACAGGAAAGGCGGCCTCCGAAAGATTACTGGAGAACCAGCTGGAAGGCATCAGAAAATGCATTCTTCTCGGCATGCTGGTGAAGGTGAACATCGTCCTCATCCCCGGGATCAACGATCATCATATCCCGGACCTCGTGGGCGCGGTGAAGAAGCTCGGCGTCTACATCGTCAACATCCTTCCGCTGATACCCGTTGAAGGCACGAGATTTTCGAATATGCGCGCACCGACGCCGGAGGAAAGGAAACGATTGATGGACATCTGTTCGAAGGACGTTAAAATGATGCGTCACTGCAGACAATGCCGCGCGGACGCGATCGGCCTTTTGGATAGGGATCGATCGAACGAGTTCATACGCGTCGGCGCATGCGGCTCCGGATGCGGGCCCGTTAACGTAAGGGCCGACGGCACCGTCGGCGGCGCCGTCCGGGTCGCGGTCGCGTCGGACGACGGGATCACGGTGAACGGGGGGTTCGGAAATACGCGGTCATTCCGTATGTACACGGTGAACGGCGATGACGTCACAGAGGACGGCGCTGTCGGCGTGAAAGAGCACGGCGGCGTTTACGGCGACGCGCACACCAGGAACATCTTCGACCGTATCATCTCGCTGAAGGACGCGGACATCATCGTCGTCAGGGAGATCGGCCCGCGGCCGATGAGCGAGCTGAGGGGTTCCGGCAAATTCGTTCACGTCGCCTCCGGCAATGTTAACGAAGCGATACGGAATGCTGTGAAGGTCCGCAAGAGCCTATGAGTCCGCCGGGCGGACGGATGCCGTGACGCAACAGGCATTACCGTAATGCCCGATACATCAGTTATGTCCTTCTTACGTCCGGATATACAAACTAATTTCCATTAAGTTAATGGCTATTAATTTAATTACGTTGTCTGTATTTCTCGCTACATGTCATTGAGTGAAAGTATCCGATACTCCATATCGTACTTGTCCAATCCGCGGGCCATCGCGGCCCTTTCCTTAAGGTCGCCGATATTCGCCTTCTTCGGATTCCTCTTTACCTCTGCGACCGTCGTCTTCTTATCGAGGTCGTTAATAACTACGATATCGATCTCGTTCTCCCCTTTCCGATCCCAATATGAACCTATTTCCGTGAACCTTTCCTCTTCGGCGATCTTCCTTATAAAATAATCCTCGAGCACCTGACCGCTGTACTGAGGATAGTCATTCTTGATGATCTCTTTCAAAAGGCCGTATTCTTCTTTTTCGATCAGAGACTGGTTCCCGTTCAAATATCTGAAATAGAACCTCAGGAAATTATCGACGACCCTCCATCTTACATCCCTGCTGTTGCCCTCTGAAGTTATCGGCCTGGTCTTCTTCAGGAAGTTATACTCCTTTTCCATTTTCTCAAGATATGTGCCGCATTCCTTTCCTATCACATTACTTATATCCGTTTCTTTGGTCATCCCTCTCGAGATCATCCGGAGGATCGAGAAGTATGTTCCGTGATCTTTTCCGAACTCCGATATCAGGAGGTCCCTTCCCTCGGTCAGGAAGAGGGAGCCCGGAGAGCATATGTGGTCGAGCATTTTTTCGAATGTCGTGGCCTTTGCGTCCATGAACTCTTCAATATATTTCGGCACACCGCCGGCCACCATGTGAAGGAACAGCAGATCATCCGGTTTAAAGTTCGGGTTATGATCTTTGAGTATCGTTTTCACGATGCTCGGTTTGAAGGGCCCGATGTTGAATTTAGATGTGGCCCTTCCGTAGAGCGGCTGTTTGCTGCTGAATAATTTGATCATCATCGAATGGACGGAGCCGCAGACGATGAGATTTATCTTGGATGTCGATTTGTACGTATCCCAAAGATTCTGCATATGGCTCATGATAACTTTGTTGGCTCTCTCCACTTCCTGGAATTCATCTATCATGAATGTGAAATTATTACTTTGCCCGTATACCATCAGTTGTTCGAACAACTGCTGGAAGCGGCCTGAGTGGAACAATTTTATTCCGAGATCCCTCATCGCGGCGTCCGCAAGCTGTTCGCAGAGCAGGGCTTCGCTGCTTCGGTCAGCGAAGAAATACAGGAATTTATTATCTTTTTCTGATTCCCTCACAAGTGCGGTCTTACCTATGCGCCTTCTGCCCGTGATGACCGTGAAGACAGCCGTGTCTTTCGACCGCTCCTTATTTTTCCTTAAGATCTCAAGCTCCGGTTCCCTGTCATAGAATCTCATTTACGGCACCTCATATAAACTTGCTAAATTAATGACCATTAACTTAATGCAAATTAACTTAGATAAATCTTTCCTCATCCTGTTTCGTTTCAGAATGCAGATAGAACTTTTCTTAACAGTATGCCCGGGATTGTTTATTTATCCTTGAATCGTATGCGTGCGCTCAATGAATGCGAAAGAACTTAGGAACGCGTACGTTGACTTCTTTAAGAAGAGAGGGCACGCCTACATCCCGTCGGCATCGCTGATACCCGAGAACGATCCCACGGTATTGTTCACGACGGCGGGCATGCACCCCCTCGTTCCGTATCTCATGGGTGAGAAACATCCGGCCGGCAAACGTCTGGTGAATTATCAGAAATGCATCAGGACCGGTGATATCGACGATATCGGCGACTCCACGCACCTGACGTTCTTCGAGATGCTCGGCAATTGGTCGTTGGGCGATTATTTCAAGGAAGGCTCGATAAAGATGAGCTACGACCTTCTCACCGAAGTTCTGAAAATAAAACCGGACAACCTTGCGGTGACGGCGTTCGAAGGGAACGAGAACGCTCCCAAGGATATGGAGACTTACAACGCATGGAAGAAATTGGGATTCCGCGACGATCAGATATTCTTCTACGGGATGGAGGACAACTGGTGGGGCCCGGCCGGGCTGACGGGACCGTGCGGTCCCGACACCGAGATATTCTATGACGACGGACGAAAGAAATGCGGGCCGAAATGCGGGCCGGCGTGCAAATGCGGAAAGTACGTCGAGATATGGAACAACGTGTTCATGGAGTACAACAAGAAGGAGGACGGCTCGTACGTTCCGCTGAGCCAGCAGAACGTGGACACCGGGATGGGCCTCGAGCGCGTACTGGCGATGATGAACGGCGTCAAGAGCGCGTACGATACGGAACTGTTCATACCGACGATCAAAGAGATCGAAAGACTCTCGGGACAAAAGTATGAAGATAACGTGAGAGCGTTCAGGATCATCGCCGACCATCTGCGTTCCGCGACGTTCCTGCTCGGCGACGACCGCGGCGTGGCGCCGTCGAAGATGGACCAAGGCTACGTTCTCCGAAGACTGATCAGAAGGGCGAGCCGCTATATGCGGAAGCTCGGCATCGAAGGGTGCCGGATGGTGAACATCTCAAAGATAATCGTAGAACAGTACTCGGACGTGTTCCCGGAATTGGAACGGAACAAAGAGTTCATTTATTCGAACCTCGCCGCCGAAGAAGAGAAATTCAACAAGACGCTGGACCGCGGGCTCAGGATCGCGGACCGTATGTTCGAAGAGCTCGGAAATTCCAAGACGCTGGACAGCGAGCATGCGTTCAGATTGTACGATACGTTCGGTTTCCCGATAGAACTGACGAAGGAGCTCGCCGACGAGCGCGGGGTTTCCGTTGATATAAAAGGATTCGAGGAAAGATTCAAAGAGCATCAGGAGAAGTCGAGGGCCGGCGCGGAACAGAAGTTCAAGGGCGGGCTCGCGGACAGCAGCGACGATACCGTGAAACTGCACACGGCAACGCATTTACTGAACGCGGCGCTCAGGCAGGTGCTGAGCGCGGACATAATGCAGAAGGGCAGCAACATCACGCCGGAGCGGTTAAGATTCGATTTCAACTTCGATCGGAAAATGACTCCCGAGGAGATTCAAAAGGTATCGGATATCGTCAACGACGCGATAAAAAGGAATATTGACGTCGTCTGCGAGGAAATTCCGTACGAAGAGGCGAGGAGAAGCGGCGCGATCGGCGTGTTCGAGGGCAAGTATCAGGATATCGTGAAAGTGTACACCATCGAAGGCGTATCGAAGGAGATGTGCGGCGGCCCCCACGTAAGCAACACCGGCGACATCGGCGGTTTCAAAATTCAGAAGGAAGAGAGCTCCGCCGCCGGCGTCAGAAGGATCAAGGCCGTCGTCGGGAAGTTCTGAATCATCCGTCAAGCGCGAATTTCGCCGCCGACCTTACGAATTCGGAGGGATCGTTCAGAAGTTTGTTCAGTTTTTCCTCGATCTCTTCCGATAATATCTCGCATTTATGGTACAGTCTTCCGGCGGCCCACGCGGCCATCCCCCTCACATCGTGCTCCGCGTCATCGAGAAGCAAGGATATCGCGACCAGCTCATCATCGGCCATCGCTATTGTCCCCGCGGCCTCGCCGATCCCCCACACCGCGTTCTCGCGCACCTGTGCGTCGCCGCTGCCGGCCATCCCGCTGAGCAATATCAGAATGCGTTCGTCGTTCACTTTATTCTGTGCCATCTTCGCGGCGCACCACGTAACTCTCTGAAG
>JAIRTZ010000126.1 GCA_031254685.1 Methanomassiliicoccaceae archaeon | reverse complement strand
AACGCCATGCCCGCGTGCGTCACGACAACAAGACCGAGATCGTTGACAAGCTTCCAGTATTCCGAATATTTCTCGTCGTCGGGATAGAAACCGGTGGCCGGATATACCTTGATGCCGCGGGGCTCGTACTTTTTCGCGAAGCTCTCGACCATCCTCAGTCCCGATGCGCCTCGGTTGGGATCGACGCCTATGAACACCTCCAGACGGTCGTCCCTGGAGCACATCCCGTATAACCATTCGGTGTACTCTTCGTTGCTCATCCTTCCCTCGCTCACCAGTCCGAAGTCGGTGGCCAGTACGATGGATTTGGCGATGCTGCTGACGTTCATCGATTCCGTCAGCTCCTCGGCGGGCGCCGCGTAATCCCAGAACGGGGAGTCCGCGTCCAACTGAAAGTCCATGAACCCGTCGAACTGGTCCGCATACTCAAGCAGCGGCGCCAGATAGTTGCGCACCGCCTCGTCGGGAAGCATCCTCCTGTGCCACAGGTGGACGTGAGAATCTATTATCATCAACGGTCAATCGCTGTTGACGGATAATATCTTTATCTTCGCTCTTCTCCGCCGGGAATCGTTAATCAGAGTTAGTTTACATGTAGTGCGCACCGTTATATTTCCTTCCTGCAACTCGTTATTCATCAAAAAGGTGTTACAATGGCAAAAATCAACGTGACAGGTACAGACATATCAATAATAAAAATCGAAGATTCGGACTATATCTCCCTCACCGATATAGCACACAGCCAAATGGAGGAGCATATAATCTTCAGATGGCTGAGTCTTAAGAACACAATCGGGTACATCGGCGAGTGGGAATATCTCTACAATCCCAATTTTAATTATACCGAATTCGGTACAATTAGAAACTCTGCCGTGTCAACACTGGTTTCCCCCTGAAAACAGCGGATAGAAAGAACGTGTGCCGTCGGCATCAATTGTACAGGGTATCAGAACAGTCCGTCGTAAGCTTTCGCCAATCGTTTCACGCCTTCCTTGATGTCCTCGTCGTTGGCGGTCGCGAAATTCAATCGTATCGTATTCTCGCCGCCGTTCACATGGAACGGGCGGCCGGGCATCACTACTATTTTATTCTTCAACGCCGAATCGAAGAACCTCATCGCGTCGGTGCCCTCGGGCGTCCTCAGCCAGATGAACATCCCGCCGCTCGGTCTGTTCCACGTGAGTTCCGGCGGCAGATGGTCGTCCAGGAGATCCAGCATCAGGTCCCGTTTCCGTTTGTACTCCTTTCTCAGTCCTTTGATGTACTTGTTGAAATCCAAATTCTCAAGGAAACGGTCCATTATGCACTGTGAGAATGAATTCGCATGAAGCGATGACGATTCTATGCATTTCATCGTCATCTCCACCATCTCGTCGGGAACGATCATCCACCCGATCCTCATCCCCGGGGAAATTATCTTGGAGTACGAACCGGTCAATATCACATTGTCGGCCATTGACCGTACGGGAGGTCCGATACGTCCGTCATATCCCAATTCCCCGTACGCGTCGTCCTCCGCCATCATGCAGTCCGATCCGGATATCATCTCGGCCACCTCTTTCCTCTTTTCGAGCGAATAACTGAAACCGGACGGGTTCTGGTGGTTCGGGATGCTGTAATACAATTTCGGATGCTGCTTCAGCGCCTCCGCAAGTTTCGCCGTATCCGGGCCGTCCTCGTTCATCGGCACGCCGATGAACTTCGGCCCGTACAGCGAGAACGATTGCAATGCGCCGAGATATCCCGGATCGTCGACGACCATCCCGTCGCCCTTGTCCAGGAACATCTTCCCGATGAGATCGAAACACTCCTGCGAGCCGTTCGTTATCAATATGTTCTCCGCCGAGACATTGAAATTCATTTCCGTCCTGCATCTGGCCGCGATCTTCTCCCTCAACGGTGTGATCCCTTTCAGTGTGCTGTACTGCAGCACCTCCTTCGGATTGTCGTGCAGAACATCGGCGGCCGCCTTCGCGATGCCTTCCGTATCGAACAGACGCCCGTCGGGAAGACCCGTTGCGAACGATATCATCCCTTTCTCCTTGGAAACGGAGATCAGCTTCATGATGAACGAATCGATGATGTCGTCTGTGCGCTTGGAGTATCTCATCTCCGTTCCCTAACGACAGCCGTAATAAAAACATTCTTTCCTGAAGGTGATGAAAAGAGCGTGAATGGTGGACTGGGCGCGATTTGAACGCGCGACTTCTTGCTTGCAAAGCAAGCGATCTACCGCTGATCTACCAGCCCGTAATTCCCAAGTATCGGAGAATATGATATATATCTTTCGTACACCTTCCCGCGATCCGGCACGGGGTAAAGTTGAAATACTATGTAGCGTGTTAGCACGTAGCACGGAGGAATAAAACATGTTCGGTAAGAACATACGAATGGAAAGAATAATCAACAGGGAAACGGGGAATGCCGTCGTTGTGCCTATGGATCACGGGATCTCGATAGGCCCGGTGGACGGCATAATAGATATGAAACGCACGGTGAACGCGGTAAGCAGCGGAGGGGCCACGGCGGTCCTCATGCAGAAAGGTCTGATACCGTACGGGCACAGGACGGAAGGCAGCGACGTGGGACTGATACTGCATCTGTCCGCGTCCACGAGCATCGGGTCCACGTCGAACACAAAGGTATTGGTCGCGACCGTCGAGGAGGCGATAAAACTGGGCGCCGATGCTGTTTCCATACATGTGAATCTCGGAGCGGAGACGGAACCGCAGATGCTTGCCGATTTCGGGAAGGTCTCACGCGACTGTTCGGAATGGGGGATGCCCCTTCTGGTGATGTCGTACGCGCGCGGGCCCACCGTGAAGGACCCGTACGATCCGGCCACCGTCGCGCACTGTGCGCGCGTGGCGACTGAACTGGGCGCAGATCTTATCAAAGTGAACTACACCGGCGACGTCGATTCGTTCAGGAACGTTGTGAAGGGCGCGTTGGCGCCCGTCCTCATAGCGGGCGGGCCGAAGATGAATTCCGACCTGGACATACTGAACATGGTGCAGGGCTCCATGGAGGCGGGCGGAAGGGGCGTTTCCATAGGACGGAACATATTCCAGCACAAGAATCCGAAGGGAATGACGCAGGCGATATCCGCAATCGTATTGAAGGGCATGAGCGTTAAAGAGGCAGCGAAATTCCTCAAGTGATATTCATGAAAGAGATATGGATGAGGGCCGACGTCCCCGATGACGCCGGTTCCAGAAAAAAATTAATGATATCGGGCCTGGAAGCGGGAGTGGACACATTCATCGTACGGCCCGGGGATGAGAAACTGTCGTCGCTCGGTAAAGTGAACCTGATCATCAACCGCGACGGCGTACTGGAAGGTCACGTTTCCGGAAAAGTGGTGAAAATAACGACGCCGAAGGAACAGACGGCCGCGCTGGACCTGTGTGGTAAAGAAAAGGTACTCGTGGTCTCCACAGGCGATTGGTAGGTGATCCGGTTCGAGAACCTCATAGCCGCGTCCGCCGGAAGGACAAAGATAATGGCATGCGTCTCATCCGCGGGTGATGCGGAACTCAGCAGGAACATATTGGAGAAAGGGACCGACGGCGTTGTCATAGATGTGAAGGATGCAAGATCGGTGAAGAATATTGCCGAGTCGGCGAAGAAGATGTCCGGCCTAGGGCTGATACCCGTCAAGGTCACCGCGATAAAGAACATCCAAACGGGGGACCGCGTATGCATCGATACGTGCTCGACGATGATCCCCGGCGAGGGGATGCTCATCGGCTCGCAGTCATCGTGTTTATTTCTCGTACAATCAGAGAGCGAGGAGAACGGTTACGTCGCGGCCCGCCCGTTCAGGGTGAACGCCGGTGCCGTGCACGCGTACATCATGATGCCCGACGGCAAGACCAGATACTTATCGGAACTCGGCGCAGGCGATGACGTATTGATCGTGAACCGCGACGGCACCGCAAAGGTGGGTTCCATCGGACGATGCAAAAATGAACTGAGACCGATGGTGATCGTTTCCGTCACGCACAACAAGAACGAGTACACGACGGTGCTGCAGAACGCGGAGACCGTAAAGCTGGTGACACCGAACGGTTCGGTGTCCGTCAGCGAACTGAAGAAGGGGGACGAGGTTCTCGTACTTCTCGGCGACGGCGGAAGGCACTTCGGCATGGCCGTGAAAGAAAAGATAAAGGAATCATAATGAGAATATGCGCCTCCTTCGGTTCGGATAACGTCAATGCGGATGATGTATCGTCAGCGGACGCGGTCGAGGTGCGCACGGATATATTCAGGACCGTGCCCAAGGGCATCCTCAAAAAGGGGCAGACCGGGGTGTTCACGTTCAAGACGCCCTTCGACGCGTCGATCATACCCAAAGGATGGATAGTCGACGTCGGCGAGATGAAACGTCCCGATATCCCGAATAAAGTGATGACGTCATACCACGACTTTGAAAGGACGCCCGATGTGAACACCGTCATCAGCATCCTGAAAGGAATGGACGGCGACATCGTGAAGGGGGCGTTCACCGTCAATTCATTAAAAGATAACGTCACGCTGCTGAACGCCTCGAAACATATTGAGAAAGAGCATGTGATACTCGGTATGACCGAGCTCGGAAGGATAACGAGGATACGTCAGAACTTGATGGACAACCTGTACTCGTACGCATACGTCGGAAAGGCGACCGCTCCGGGACAGTTCAGCGTTCCTGAAATGCTGGAAATGGGTGACGACTGCATCGTCACCGGGATCATCGGAAAGGGCATAGGATACACGCGATCGCCGGCGATGCATAACGCCGCGTTCGCGCACTCAAAGATCAACGGACGGTACCTGACGTTCGATACGCAGTCGCTTGACAGCGCCGGCGAATTCATCGTTAACTTCGATATCCGAGGCGTTAACGTCACGAAGCCGTACAAGACGGACATCGTCGACCATATCGATGAATGCGACCGCATCTCGGAGGATATCGGCGCCGTGAACACGATAGTCAACGATGACGGCCGTCTGAAAGGTTACAACACGGACGTGGACGGCATCAAGATGGCGTTCAGGAAGAACAAGGTCAGCGTACGCGGGATGAGGGCTTTGATACTCGGTTCCGGGGGCGCGGCGAGAGCCTGCGCCTACTTCCTTTCGGAGAACGGATGCGACACCACGGTGACGGGACGGAACATGGACGCGGCGTCATTGATCGCAAGGGAGTTCCAGGTGACCGCGCGCGAAAGGACGTCGGTCGCCGTGAAAGGATATGACCTCATCGTCAACTGCATACCGCTGAACAAGAGCAACGATATCTCGGAATATCCGGTGAAGATAGAGCAGATAGATCCTCAGCAGATAGTGTTCGACATGGTCTACGGCGATACGCATCTGTACGACATTGCGAATAAACGCAAATGCGTCACCGTGCGCGGTGAGGATATGCTGGCGTACCAAGGCATACGATCGTTCGAACTGTTCACGTCGAAGAAAGTTCCCGTTAAAGTGATGAGGAATGCCGTATGATATCGCACGGCGCGATAACGGTGATAAACGCGATACCGTGCGGCATCGGAGCCACCGTCGGTGTGGAACTCACAACGAAGGCGATATTCAAGGTACGCGGGGATAGGCGGACAGTTGACATAATCAACGATACGAAGGAAAACACCGAGATGGCGAGGATCTGCGTAAGGAACACATACGAACATTTCCGCATCGAGGAACCGAAGGGCTGGTCCCTTGAGATAAACTCCCAAATTCCGATATCCAGGGGATTGAAAAGTTCCAGCTCCGCGTGCAACGCGATCGTATCGTCAGTCGCCGGGATCATATCGAGGGATCACGGAAAGGGATTTGACGCGACCGAGGAGTCTGTGCTCGATATGATACGATTGGGCGTCAGATGCGCCAGAGAAGCCAACGTAACGGTGACGGGAGCGTTCGACGACGCCTGCGGATGCCACCTCGGCGGTCTCGTGATAACCGATAACAGGAACGATATGCTCATAGGGCGCAGCGAGGTCGACATACATGATGTCATACTCCTTGTGCCCGATACGAAGATACGGAAGCCGTCGCTTGACGTCAACGCGTTCCGTAAGATGGCGGACGCGTCGAGGGAACTTGTGAACAAGGTTGACAATGATTGGTATTCCGTCCTTACGGCAAACGGCGAATTGATCGCACGCGCCGCGGGGATCAACGACAGCGTCGCGAAAAGAGCGATATCGATGGGCGCGAAGGCCGCCGGCGTATCCGGCACGGGGCCGGCGATATCCGTCGTCGTCGGAAAGAACGAGGGAAGGACATTCCTTAAGGACCTTGAGCATAACGGTTACGAGGCAATCATAACAAGGACGCGGTGATCATATGTTGAAATTCTCCGGTTCGTCAGTAAGCGGCGTCATAACTCCGCCTCCGTCAAAGAGCCACACGCACAGGGCGTTCTTCCTGTCCGCATTGTCATCAAAGAAATGCATGATATCCAACGCATTGAACTCCCAGGATACGAAATCAACGCTGAACGCCGCGGCGGCGATAGGCGCGGAGGTGAAACGGTACTGCGATCGGATACGCATACACAACGAAGTGCCGCATGTACCGCAGGATGTCGTGGATTGCGAGAATTCGGGAACAACAATGCGTTTGTTCACAGGGATCGCATCGATGTTCGATTCCCCCGTGACGATAACCGGGGACGCGTCGTTACGATCGAGGCCCATGGGGCCTCTCCTTGACGCCCTGACGCAGATGGGCGTCGTATGCTCATCGGACAGCGGCAAGGCGCCGGTGACCGTGCGCGGCCCCAATCTCGGGGGCGGCGTGAGCATACGCGGCGACATAAGTTCGCAATTCATCTCGTCATTGATGATGGTCGCGCCGATGCTGCCGAACACCGCGAGGATACAGATACAAGGCAATCTCTCGTCAAAGCCGTACGTTGACATAACGGCGCACATGATGAGACGCTTCGGCGCGCAGGTGCTGTTCGGCGAGGGCGAGATATGCGTGCACGGCGGGAAAGGATACAGAGGATGCGACATCACGGTGCCCGCGGATATGTCATCCGCGGCGTTCCCGCTGGTGGCCGGCGCGCTGGGCGGTTCCGTTGCCGCCAAGAACATGGACATGAACGACCCTCAGGGCGATAAACGGATCGTGGAGATAATGAAGGACGCCGGCGCGGAAGTCTCCGTGAACAATAACGAGGTGACGTCGTCGTTCGGCGAATTGAAAGCAACAGACGTGAACATGAACGACATCCCCGACCTCTTCCCGATAGTCGCCGTTCTTTTATCAACGGCGAAGGGCACGAGCAAACTGTACGGCGCGCCGCAATTGAGGTTCAAGGAGAGCGACCGCATTAAAGCGACTGTCGATATGCTACGGACGCTCGGCGCGGACATCATCGAAACGGACGACGGATGCGTCATCAGCGGCGTCAGGAAACTTAAAGGCGGCAATATAGAGCATCATGAGGACCACCGTATACTCATGGCCGCCGCCGTAGCTTCGTTACTGTGCGAGAACGAGGTAACAATGAAGAGGAGCAACTGCTATGACATATCGTATCCGTTATTCCTTGAGCACATGAAACGGCTTGGTCTGAAAGTGGAGGTCTGACAATGTACCCGATCGGTAACAACATAATATTCCGTTTGTTCGGAAAGAGCCACGGCGAGCACGTAGGGTGCGTCCTTGAGGGAGTTCCCGCAGGCATACGCATCTCTGAGGACGAGATAAAGAGGGACATGGACCTCAGAAGGCCGAAGGACGGCATCGGAACGCCGAGGAAGGAGGACGACATCGTCGAGATAACCTCGGGTATCGTCAACGGCTTCACAGACGGGACTCCGATACGCATTATCATTGCCAATAAGAACGTCGACAGTTCAAAATATGAGAATATCGCAAAAATACCGAGACCTGGGCATGCGGACCTTCCGGCGATGGTGAAATGGAAGGACCATGACGTACGCGGAGGCGGCCAGTTCTCCGGACGCCTCACGGCGCCGATAGTCGCCGCCGGAAGCATCGCGAAGCAGATGCTTTACGACAAAGGGATACAAATATCGGCGTTCACCAGATCCATCGGCAACGTCCGCGATAACGAGATGAGATGCAAGGCCGTGGCCGGCACATCGAAGACCTATGCGACGCGCGCCTGTTCCGAGGAACTTGACATCGCGATGAGAGAGGAGATACTCAACGCGTCGAAGGACGGCGACAGCGTCGGCGGCGTCGTCGAATGCATCGTCAGAGGACTGCCGATAGGTTTCGGCGGCATCTGGTTCGATTCCCTTGACGCAGTGCTCTCGAGGGCGATGTTCGGCATACCCGCCGTGAAGGGCGTGGAATTCGGAAAGGGTTTTGAGATCACAAAGATGAGAGGCTCCGAGAGCAACGACCAGTACTATATGGACAGGCGCGACATCAGGGCGAGGACGAACAACATGGGCGGCATCGTGGGCGGCATGAGCAACGGGATGCCGATGGTGTTCCGCGTAGCCTTCAAACCGACGCCGTCGATATCGAAGGAACAGGAGAGCATAGATCTCACGAAGATGAAAAATGCGTTCATATCGGTGAAGGGAAGGCACGATCCGTGCATAGTGCCCCGAGCTGTGTCCGTAGTTGAGGCGATGACCGCATTGGTACTGGCGGATGTCTCGATGGATGATGTCGAGCCTGAGGCCAACCTGGACACCCTGAGGAAGATAATCGAAGATATTGACGCGCACCTCGTTCAGATGATGATATGCAGGAACGACACCGCCGGGCTGATCGGCGAGGTGAAGAAGGGAACGGGCGTCCAGTTAAGGAACAAGGACGTCGAGAAGAAGATAATCGAAAGATACAGAACAATGGCTGAGAATACCTCATTACCGAAGGATGTTGCCGAGGCTGTATGCAAATTATTGATAACAAGCTCCGTGGAACTGCAGTCGTCCGTCCTAAGGAAAGAATGCGGAAAGAACGTGACGATCATAGGCGGCGCGGGAAGGATGGGGCAATGGATGCGCAGATACTTCGAAAGTATGAACGCAACCGTTAGAATAGTGGATATCTCGGTAGGAAGCATGGACGATGCCAAGGACGCAGACATCGTGATCGTCGCGGTACCGATACCGCTGATCGAGGATATCCTCAGGGAAGCCGACGCCGTATGCAAGAAAGATGCGTTAATATTCGATATCGCATCAATAAAATCGCCGTTCTCCGTGTTCATCAAGGAATTGGCGAAGCGCAGGAAAGTTTGTTCCGTGCATCCGATGTTCGGTCCGTCCGCGGCCTCGCTCACGGACCGCAACGTCATCGTCTGCGACTGCGGGAACGATGACGCCGTAACCGAGGCAAAGGAATTGTTTGACAACGATTGTTCCAACGTTACCGTGACCACCGTGGAAAGACACGATGAGCTGATGGCGTTCGCTATGTCGCTGGCGCACGCGTCGAACATAGCGTTCTTCACCGCTCTCAAGAAAAGCGGCATACCGTTCTCCGAGCTGAGGGACGCCGCATCGACAACATTCAACAGAACGATGAGCGTTTCCGCGGACGTGTCCGAGGAGGATCCTGCGCTGTACCATCTGATCCAGCGTACGAACGCCAACGCGGAGGAGATGTGGAAGGTATACGAGAACGCGGTGAAAGAAGTGAAGAAGGCGTCCCTTTCGAAGAACGACGAGAGATTCAGAGAGATAATGGAAGGCGGCAAACAATATCTGAACGGCGATCCGTGACCGTATCGCGGCGTCACATCTTTCAATGCTCAGAATCGCGGCGAGCTCTGCAGGTCCCGGTATGATATCTTCTTCGGATTCTCGATCCGGATGCCGTTACCGTCGACCGACAGTATCTTCATGCGCGCGCTGGTGTCCTTGGCGCACGCGGATATGTAGAAGCTGACCGGCAGCGGGAACACCCATTCCTCGGTACCGTCGTCGCTGCTGTCGGTGTATTTTATTATCTTGCCGAACTCGGATTTCCTTATCCTCAGTATCCCGTCCTCTATGCGCCCGAATATGAGCATCTGCGCCGTTCCCGGATGTATGGTCATGTCCGTGGAGTGGAATATCACCTTCTCGTTCCCGGCAAGCATATCCTCCCCGTAATTCACGATGTCTATCGCCAGGTCCTCGGTGCTTTTCCGACCGGTGTTGGCGAAATGCAGGAACAAGGTGCCCTCGTTGGTGACGGCACCGATGCGGATGTTCGGCCTTGACCATCGTTCTTTGATGCTCTGTCCCAATATACCGCAGATCGCGCCGATGCCGGACGCGGCTATCAACAGGAGACCGTCAGCCAATTCCATTCTCTCGCACTCCGTGAATGCGCATCTTTATGATTTGCGCACTATTAAGATATGTTGTCATTCCGGCGGTGAGGAGAACTGCTGAAGAGGAGACTTTTCCCGAGCCACGGTTCGCGCATCCGCACATGCGGAGAGAGTCTTGTGATCACGACATTTATGCGATGATCAGGGCTCCTTCCCGTCCCTCGGCAGGAAATATCCCAAGACACATTCTGGGTTCCTTACGCATATCTGCGTGTGCGTCTTGTCGCGCAACCCCGAACCCGGATAGATCTCCTTTCCTTCGAAGAACGTACCTATTACGGTGTCGATCTTTTCGCCGGTGTCAGAATCCAAGGTGCATGCGGACTCTATGATGATGTAATCCAGATCCCTTTTCATCGGAATGTCATCTTTAAACGAAGTATTCCTCTGCGTCGGACATCCGACCTCCATGCAATAGTTGTCATATGCTTCCCTAAGTATCTCATGACCTTCGCGACAACGGAGGTCCAGACATCTTTTTGGATCTATGACCGCTCCCACGACAGAAGGTTCCTTGTGTTTCTTCTCCACGGCGAACTCGTATGCGCGTTTTGGGTCCCTATCCCAAAAGTACATCCCGCTCCCGAGCCAATCATATGAATTCTTGCTCGGCAGGATGTCGTCCTTGCCTGTTATGATCCTGTCTGCGAGTTCTTTGTTGCAGCCGTGGAACCCGAGAATAAGTCCTAAGTTCTCAGTGTACACTTAACTCTCCTCGAAGAGATGCCTGAACGGTTCTGCAACGCTGCCGTCTTTGTTGTAAAGTCCAACTCGGATGAAGAATTCCTTTCTGGCCTTATCATCAGCCTGAAGCTTCTTGGAATATTCCCTGATTCTCTTTACATCTTCTTCAGTGATCGATGAAAGATATGTTCCGTACATTGGCTCCACAAGGTGCTCCACATATTCCGCGGATTTAACTCTTTGGATGTTCGGACGTGCCTGCGCTATTTTCTCTCCGGACGGCCGCGGGGACGCGGCCGTCAGATCCTGATCCGGTTGCCATTTTCCATTATTCATCTTGATTCCCTT
>JAIRTZ010000117.1 GCA_031254685.1 Methanomassiliicoccaceae archaeon | reverse complement strand
CTCAAGTGCGCCCACTGCGGACATTCGCAGCCGATCCAGGGAACGAATAACGTTGTGCGCAGGGATATCACGGAAGGCGCTCTGAACGAACATCAGCCGTGGAGCGAGAACGCCGTCTTCCGCTGCAGCCTGTGCGGCGCGTACATAGACCTCGATAAGAAGGACATCATGAAGATGTGCCCCTTCTGCGGGAATCCGAACATTATCAAAACGGACGATCTCCCGGGAATAAAACCGGACAGCCTCATACCGTACAAGGTGACAAAAGAATCGGCCGTGGACCTTTTCAAGAAATGGATACACAGCAAGATCTTCGCGCCCGGCGAATGCAGGAAGTATGCGAGAGCGGAGAACGTCAACTCTGTGTTCTCCCCGGTATGGTCATTCGCCGCCGGCACCAGGAACAAGTACAGCGGCCAGCTGGGGAAGGATTATACGGAGACGTACACCGATTCCAAGGGAAATACCCAAACGAGGACGAAGACGCGCTGGTTCAAAGTTTCCGGCGTCATGGACGCCGATTACAAGGATATCTTCGTCCCCAGCGGGGAACGCATTCCGAAGGACATGGCGCAGAAGCTTGAGCCGTACCCGATAGGGTCGGCCGTGGGCTACAAGCAGGAATATCTGGCGGGCAAGGCGGCGGAGCATTACAGCCGCGACCTGAACACATGTTTCGGCGAGTTCGGCAGATACGTGTATGCGGACCTTTGCCAGAGGATACGGAAGAAGTACGGGGCGGACCACGTCGGGAAAATGGACATAGACACAACGTACAACACGAAACAGTTCAATTACGTGCTGCTTCCCAATTATATCGCGAATTTCACGTTCAAGAAGAAATGGTATAACTTCTACGTGAACGGCGCAACGGGAAAAGTTGTCGGCAAGTATCCGCTGAGCGCTGTGAAGATCGGTATCGTTATAGGTGCCGTGATAGCGGCGGCGGCCGCTGTATACGTGTTCCTGATGTGATGCGCCGGCGCGGAATAAAACGAACGGGGAGTGTTCACTCCCCGCTCTTCATACCTATTTTCACAGCGGTTATGTTATTGTCCAGCATCTCCTGCTTTCTTGCCGGGACGCTCTTCCTCACGCCGTCCATCAATGCGCTTTCCGAACAGAACTTCGTCTCCGCGAACAGTCTTCCGGCCATCACCATGTTCGCCAGTCCCTTCAGACCGCTGTCCTCCGCCAATCTCGTTGCCGGAAGATAGATCGCCTTGACATCCTTCCTTTTTACCTTCTCCGTGACGATGGAGCTGTCCACCATCACTATCCCGCCCGGAACGACGGTCTTTTCGAACTTCTCCAACGACGGAAGGTTCATCGCGATGAGCACATCCGGCGCGGTCACGAGCGGAGATCCGATCGGTAATTCGCTGACGCACACGCTGCAGTTTGCCGTGCCTCCTCTCATCTCCGGCCCGTATGACGGTAACCACGAGACCTCCTTGCCGTCGAGCATACCGCCGTAGGCCGCGACCTTTCCTGTGAACAGGATGCCCTGTCCGCCGAACCCTGCGAGAAGGATGTTCATTCTTTCGCCTCCTTCGCCCCGATGTCCTTGTGGACGCCTATCGGATAGTACGGGAACATGTTGTTCCTCAGCCAGTCCAGCGAGTCCTTTACGGAGAGGCCCCAATTGGTCGGGCATGTCGATAAGACCTCGATTATGGTGTACCCTTTCTTGTCCATCTGATACTCGAATGCCTTCCTGATCGCTTTCTTCGCTATGTTCACATTCTTCACCGTGTCCACGGAAACACGCTGTGCGAGCGCGACACCGTCCAGTGTGGATAACATTTCGCACACGCGTATCGGATGTCCCGCGTACTTCACGTCGCGTCCGTAGGGCGAGGTCTGCGTTATCTGGCCGGGAAGCGTCGTCGGGGCCATCTGGCCTCCGGTCATCCCGTAGATCGCGTTGTTGATGAATATTACCGTAATGTTCTCGCCGCGTGCCGCCGCGTGGACCGATTCCGCCGTACCGATGGCGGCAAGGTCGCCGTCGCCCTGGTACGCAAAAACAACGTTATCGGGGCGTGCGCGTTTTATTCCCGTCGCCACCGCCGGCGCGCGTCCGTGCGCCGCCTGCACCATGTCGCATGCGAAGTAATTGTAAGCGAACACGGCGCATCCGACCGGTGCGATACCTACTGTGCGGCCTTCGATGCCGAGGTCGTCGATCGCCTCCGCAACGAGCCTGTGAACAATACCGTGGCTGCATCCGGGGCAGTAGTGGAACTGCGTGTCCGTTAACGAATGCGGTCTTTTGAATTTCATTTCAGTTCCCCCTTTATGTTCTTCAGTTCATTGAGAACTTCTGCGGGCGTCGGTATCATGCCGCCGGTGCGCCCGTAGAATCTCACTTCTCTGGCGCCGTTGACCACGAGCCTGACATCGTCGACCATCTGTCCCATGGACATCTCCACGGAAAGGAATGCTTTCGCGGTCCTGATCCTTGAGAGTATCGCTTTCTTCGGGTACGGCCACAGCGTTATCGGTCTTATGAGGCCCGCTTTGATGCCTTCCTTCCTTGCCAGGTCCACGGCGCTGCGCGATATGCGCGCCGATGCGCCGTACGCTACGATGACGATCTCGGCGTCATCGGTCTTGTACTCCTCGCAGCGCTGCTCCTTTTCTTCGATCTCTTTGTACCTTTGGTATCTCGCCCTTGTCACTTCCTCCATGTTCGGAGGGTCGATGTACAGCGAGTTGACAATGTTGTGCTTCCTCTTGTCGCCGTGCCCGGTGACCGCCCACGGCTTTTCGACGGTGTTTATCTTTTTGTTCGTGTCCATCACGACCGGTTCCATCATCTGACCGAGAAGACCGTCCGAAAGTATCATCGCCGGCATTCTGTATCTGTCTCCGAGCTCGAACGCGTCGGCCACGAGATCGACCATCTCCTGGACCGTTGACGGCGCGAACACCAGCATCCTGAAGTCCCCGTGCCCGGGCGCTCTCGTCGCCTGCAGATAATCGGCCTGAGACGGCTGAATGCCGCCGAGCCCCGGTCCCGCGCGCTGAACGTTGACTATCAGCGCAGGAAGGTCCGAACCGGCAAGATACGACAGCCCTTCCGATTTCAGACTTATTCCGGGCGATGACGAAGAGGTCATCGCTCTCACGCCTGCCGCGGACGCGCCGAGCACCATGTTTATCGCCGCCACTTCGGATTCGGCCTGCATATATGTTCCGCCTATCTTGGGCATCCGTTTTGCCATGTGCGCCGCGACCTCGGTCTGCGGCGTTATCGGATAACCGAAGAAATGCCTGCATCCGGCCATTATCGCCGCTTCCGCCAGCGCTTCGTTCCCTTTCATCAGAACCTTTTCCGGCATTCTCATCCCTCCAGCGTTATCACGACGTCGGGGCACATTATCGCGCACGATGCGCACCCTGTGCACTTCTCGCGGTCGGTTATGCGCGCAGGATGGTATCCCTTGCCGTTTATCTTCGCCATGTCCAGCTCAACTATCTTCTTGGGACACGCTATGACGCACATCTCGCATCCCTTGCAATTATTCTCATTTATCGTCACTGTCGGCATATTCGCGCCCCTTTCTCCCAAGTGACCAACACGTACACATCCACGGGATAAAAATATTCGTCCGCCGGCATCCCGTTAATCAGCCCGCGCGGGACGGTCGTGAACAATAAAGGTATCCCTGCCGCCTCCGAGACCGCCTTCGCGTACGGCAGCGAATCCGTTACCGTCGACACCGCGGTGAGATCTTTCAGGTGCGAATTGTTGACGATCCCGGTGGCCTTCAGCCTGCAGACCGCTTCGATGCCGCGTATCATCTCGGCCGCGTCGTTCGGGTCGGCGGTCATCGGACGGTACATGTTCGTGACGCAGATCATCTCGTAACCCTTTTTCTTTATCTCGCCCGAGAACCGTCCCAATATCATGGCGCCGGCGTCATCCCCGCCGGCGTCTATTATCACTTCGTCCGCGGTGTCGAAGATCGAGTACATCGACGCCGGTATCGCGGTCACCTCCATGTTCGTGCCGGCGAATAACGGCGATATTACGCTGACGCCGTTCTCTCTCAGGATATCCGCATAGACGGACGACGTGAAGTAGGGGTTCACGATGTCCATGTCAACGAGCGTGACGCTCTTTCCTTCCCTTGCCCTGTCTATGGCGAGGTTCATCGCAAGGTTCGTCTTCCCGGTGCCGTAATGGCCGCAAATGATCGTCAGTCCGCCCATTTTCCCGCTCCGTACGGATGTATGCATCACGTTCTATTATTGGATACGTTTTATCCTATGTGCTACCTTTTTATTTAACCATTGTTTCTACCTTCCTTTATGGACGCAAGAATTGATGTGATTGCCGAGCGCATACGCGCTCTTCGCGACGCGACAGGATTTTCGACGGCGGAAATGGCCGAGGCCTTGGGTATTTCCGCGGATGAGTACAACGCCCACGAGAATGCGAAGATGGACTTTACATTCACTTTCCTTCTCAAGTGCGCCGAGAAGTTCGGCGTCGACATCGTCGAGCTGCTGACCGGCGACAATCCCCGGCTTTCGGGTTACACCGTCGTGAGGGCGGGAAAAGGATTGCCGATGAAGAGGCGCGAGGGTTTCGAGTACGGCCACCTTGCGGCGAACTTCAAGAACAAGATCGCCGAGCCGTTCATTGTCACGGCACCGTACCGCGCATCGGAGCTGAAGGCGATACCGACGTCCTCGCACGCCGGACAGGAGTTCAACTACGTCCTGAAAGGGAAGATGAGGTTCGCCTACGAGAATCATGTCGAGGAACTGAACGAAGGGGATTCCGTATACTACGATTCGTCGAGGAAACACGGGATGACGTCCCTCGACAAAAAGGGATGCGTGTTCCTCGCCGTTGTGATGAAGGGTGAGCAGAAATGAGGAACATCCATCTGAGGTACGTGAAAGAGAAGTATGACAAGAAGGGCATACTTTCCGAATACAAGATGATCTGTCCGCCCGATTTCAATTTTGCGTTCGACGTTGTCGACGACATCGGGATCAACGACCCGAAGCGCAGGGCGCTTGTCTGGGCCGACGTGAAAGGCAACACCAGAACGCTGACCTTCGGCGAGATGAAGAAATATTCCGATAAGGCGGCGAACTATTTTCTCTCGCTCGGTATAAAGAAAGGGGACGCGGTGCTCATCGCGCTGAAGAACCACTATCAGTTCTGGTATGTCCTTATGGCGCTGCACAAGATAGGCGCGCTCGGAGTGCCCGGGACGTTCATGCTGAAAAAGCACGATATCGAGTACCGCGTGAACGCTGCGTCCATAAAAGCGGTCATGTGCGTGGCCACCGACGGACTTCCGGAAGCGGTGGACTCGGCGGAGAACATCCCTACGCTGAAGCTCAAGATAATGCTCGGCGGGGCCCCGCGCAGCGGATGGCACGATCTGGACGAGGGCATTGAGAAAGCGTCGGATGTGCTTCAGCGCGTACCGTCCAGCATCAACGATCCGATGCTGATGTACTTCTCCTCCGGCACGACGGGTCTGCCGAAGATGGTGCTGTACGACCATACGTATGCGATCGGCCATATCTCGACGGCGAAGCACTGGCATGATGTCGTTCCCGACGGATTGCATCTGACCATCGCCGATACGGGATGGGCGAAGGTCGCCTGGGGGAAGCTCTACGGGCAATGGTTCATGGAAGCGGGCATCTTTGTGTACGATTACGAGAAGTTCGTTCCCGCGGACGTTCTCAACGCTGTCTCAAAGTATAAGGTCACAACGCTCTGCTGCCCGCCCACGATGTTCAGGATGTTCCTGAACGACGGCGACGTGAAAAGTAAGGACCTCTCATGCCTCAAGCACGCGACGATCGCCGGCGAGGCATTGAATCCCGACATATTCCACAAATGGTACGAGGCCACCGGCCTGAAGCTGATGGAGGGCTACGGACAGACGGAAACTACGTTAACGGTATGCAACACCAAAGGGATGGAACCGCGTCCGGGATCGATGGGAAAACCGAATCCTCAATACGTCGTCGATATAATCGATGCGGACGGCAACAGCTGCGCACCCGGCGTGACCGGTGAGATCGTCGTCGGCGCGGACCCGCCCGTGCCCGGCCTGATGGTCGAGTACTATCGCGATCCCGACAAGACGTCAAGCACGGTCTACGGCGGATGGCACCACACCGGCGACGTCGCGTGGCGCGACGAGGACGGTTACATATGGTACGTGGGGCGCAACGACGACATCATCAAATCATCCGGATACCGCATAGGGCCGTTCGAGATAGAGAGCGTTCTCGCCCATCACCCCGCCGTCAGGGAGTCCGCGGTGACCGGCGTCCCCGACGAGGTGCGCGGACAGCTGGTGAAGGCGACGATCGTGCTCCGCGAGGGATACGAACCGTCGGACGCGCTGAAGAAGGACATACAGGATTTCGTAAAAAGGGAGACTGCCCCGTACAAATATCCGAGGGTCGTGGAATTCGTGAAGATACTGCCGAAGACACTCAGCGGCAAGATACGCCGCGTTGAGATCCGCGAGGGCGACAAGAAGTGATCAGTTCGATTGTTTCACGAGATTGAACGAGATCCGATAAACATCTTCCTCTAATTTTGCTATAACGTCCAATCCGGTACGGTAGAACAGGTTGAGCATCCCGACGTTCGTTGCCAGGACCTCGGCGGTGAACGTCTTGATGTTCCTTGATCTCCCGACCTTGATCAGCAGGTCGAGCATGTACGTCCCGAGTCCTTTGCCCTGCCAGTTGTCGCGTACCGCGAACGACACTTCGGCGGAACTTGTCTTCACGTCGTACTCGTAGCTGCACATCGCCACCATCTCCATCTTCTCGTCCGTCCCGCGGAACATGCCGAATCCCATTGCCGTATCGTAGTCCACGTTCACCTGGCTCATGCGCTCGAACCTCGGCTGTATGACGCGCGTTGACATGAATCTCTGATGTATCGTCTTCTCCGAGAACGAGTAGAACAATTCCTTCATCATGTCCTCGTCCGTAGGCTTCACGGGACGTATGAATAACCGGGTGCCTCCGAACGTCTCGCTGAACTCGAACTCCTTCGGGTACGGTTTCCCCGTGTAAGGGCGCTTGCTCTGGTCCTCCGGCAGATATCCGAGTTTCACCGCTTCGTCCAGGAGTTTGGCCCGATAGTCGGGATGCGCCACGCTTATCAGCTCAAGCGCGCGGTTCGCCAGCGTCTTTCCCCTGAGGTGCGCAACGCCGTACTCTGTGACGACGTAGTGAACATCCTCCCGGGACATCGATACGCCCGCGCCCTGCGGTATCGATGCGACTATCTTTGACATATTCTCGGCGGTCGACGGTATCACGATCACCGAACGTCCGTGCGAGTATGAGGCGCCTCTCGCAAATTCGGCCTGAGCGCCCGGATTATCGATGTCCTTCAGTCCGGTCCTGTCCGATAATACCTGACCGGTGAGGTCCACCGACGATGCGGTGTTTATCGCCACCATCTTGCTGTTCTTTGCGATAACGATGGGATTGTTGGTGTAGTCCGAAGGATGGAACTCTATCGTCGGATTGTTGTCGATGAACTCCATCAGCCTTCCCGAGCCTATCACGAACGATGTGACTATCTTGTTCGGATGTATCGACTTCCGTTCGCCGGTTATCACGCCCGCTTCCACCAGTTCCATCACGCCGTCGGAGAACATCTCCGTGTGTATCCCCAGATGCTTCTTTCCGCGCATGTGCCTGAGCACCGCGTTCGGCACCCGTCCGATGCCGATCTGAAGCGTGGCGCCGTCCGATACGAGAACGGAGACGTTCCGTCCTATCGTATCCAGCACTTCGTCGCTCACGTCCTCGGGGTCCATGTCGTGCTCCACGGGATAGTCGACCTCGATTATGTGGTCTATCTCCGACACATGGACGAACGAGTTGCCGAGCGTCCTCGGCATTTGTCTGTTAACTTCGGCGATCACTATCTGCGCCGCCTTGACGGCGGACTTCGCGATATCCACGGATGTTCCCAGAGAACAGAAACCGTGCATGTCCGGCGCGGACACCTGTATTATCGCGATGTCCACCGATATCCTTCCCGACTCGAGCATCCACGGCACCTCGGACGTGTGCACCGGCGTGAAGTCCATCCTTCCCTTTGAGACGCCTTCCTCAACCTCCGTGTCCATGAAGAACGAGTTCACGCGGAAGTTCTTCTGTACCTTTTCGTCAGAGAACGGCGACGGGAGGAAATTGAACGATGTCAATACCTTATGGTCATGCGACGTCTCTTTTTTCAGCAGGTTCTCGAGCACGTATACCGGTCTGGCGCAGCCTCCGCTGATGAATATCGTCTTCCCAGGTTTCACGTGGGACAACGCCTTCTTGGGCGTTGATACCTTGTTCTCATAATCGTCCCGCCAGTACATCTTGCCACCCGTATCGGTTTGACAGTATTTGCTTTTAATCCCTTTTTTCCGTGAGCGCCCGTATCATTTCCCGGGCGAGCCCTTTCACCGCGCTCACTCCGGCGGTGTCGTTCAGCACTTCCGAGGGCTTTCGTCCCGTGAGTATCGTCAGCGGCGTCGACCCGCAGACGGTCATCCTGTTCACGAGCATGAAATTCACCATCTCCGAATATGACGAAAGACCGCCGTCGCGTCCCTGGACCGCGATCGCCCCGCCCGTCTTATGTGCAAGCGGATTCCCGGCGGCGCATGTCGACGAAGCGAGCGAGATCCTCTCCAGAAGTATCCTCATCTGCCCCGGGATCCCGCCGTAGTACGACGGCGCCGCCAGAATCACCGCGTCCGCGCCCGTCAGTTTTTCGAGGTACGCGTTCATGTCGTCATCCTCGTTGATGCACCTTCCGTCGCCGCGTATCCCGCACGACCCGCAGTCGTTGCACGGTGTCATCGCGGATCCGTACATCTGTATATGTTCGGTCTCGAGGCCCTCTTTGGCGAACTCGTCCAATATCAGGGTCACTGCGTACGACGTGTTCCCGATGAGCCTCGGGCTCCCGTTAAGCGCGATCACTTTCATTGTACCGCGTATCATGCGAAAGGATATTTAAACCAACGGCAAATGTTTACGTATACTAAGTTACATTTAGGAAGACAAACAATATATAATATAAACTGTTCCAATGGGCGTGATATGTTGCTGAAGATAGAGGACCTGCATGTGGAAGCGGGCGGCAGGGAGATCCTCGGAGGGATCGACCTTGAGATCAAGGACGGGCGGACGTGCATACTTTTCGGTCCGAACGGTTCCGGAAAATCGACGCTGCTTGCGGCCATCATGGGATTGGGCCACTGCAGGATAACGAAAGGACGCATAATCTACAATGACGCCGATATAACGAACATGCCCATCGACGAGCGCGCGAGGCTCGGGATCGGGATGATGATGCAGAGACCTCCGAACCTTCCGGGCGTGAAGCTCAAAAGCCTTGTGGGCGCGGTGGCGGGGGAGTGCGACATCGTCAGCAGGGCGAACGAGTTCCGGATGGATAAGTTCTTGGACCGTGACATAAACGTCGGGTTCTCCGGCGGCGAGATAAAAAGATCGGAGCTGCTTCAGCTCACCGCCCAGTCCCCGCAGTTCCTGCTTCTGGACGAGCCCGAATCGGGTGTCGACCTGGAAAGCATCGGTCTTGTCGGAAAGAAGGTGCACGACCTCCTCTACGGGACGGCGAACTGCGACCGGGATAAGAAGAAGAGGGTCTCGGCGCTGGTGATCACGCATACGGGACAGATATTGGATTACATAGGGGCGGACCATGCGTTCATCCTCATTGACGGAAAGATAAAATGCTCCGGAAGACCGGCGGACCTCCTGAAGGACATCAGGGAAAGGGGATACAAGGAGTGCATCCAATGCAGAATGGTAAAGATGTGAAGGAAGCCCTTAACAAAAAGGCGAGCTACGGGCCCGATATCGATCTTGATGATTACAAGGTCGGCACATATACGCCGGACAAGGTCGACAGACTGGAGAGCATCCCCGGGGACGTGAAGGAAAGGATGGTCAACGTCGGCGTGATGCCGTGCGGCACCGGCCGTGCCGGGACGATACTGTTCAACGATAACGGACCGGTGCATGTCTCGTCGTCATCGGACGACATCGAACTGATGCCGATAAGGAAGGCGGCGAAGATCTACGATCTTTCAGAATACTTGTGGAAGGCGGTTCCCGCGGACAAGGACAAGTATACGTCAAAAACATATATTGAGGATTCTGACGGTTATTTCATACGCGTCAAGGAAGGGAGGCACGTAAAGTACCCTGTGCAGACGTGCATGATAATCAACCGCAACAAACAGATGCAGAACGTGCACAACATCGTCATCGTCGAGAAGGACGCCTCGCTGGAGGTCATCACGGGATGCACCACGAAGAAGCACGTCACCGAGTCGCTCCATGTGGGCGTTTCGGAGACGTACATCAAGGACGGCGGTTCGTTAACGTTCACGATGGTGCACAACTGGAGCGACGATACGTACGTGAGACCGAGGTCCGGCTGCATCATGGGCAAGAACTCGAAATATGTGAACAATTACGTGATCCTCAACCCCGTGAGGTCCGTGCAAAGCTACCCCGTCGCATATCTGAACGGCGAGGGCGCGTCCGTGAAGTTCAACAACATCTGCCTTTCCCACGACGGTTCGGAGATAGATACCGGATGCCGCGTCGAACTGAACGCGCCGCGGACGAGCGCCGAGATAATCTCACGGAGCATCACATTCGGCGGAAGAATGATCGCACGCGGAAAGCTCGTCGGGAACGCTCCCGGAGCGAAGGCGCACCTCGAGTGCAAGGGCCTCGTCCTTAACGACGGAGGGCTCACGCTGGCGATCCCCGAGCTGGAATCGAGCATCGCGGACGTCGAGATGACGCACGAGGCCGCTGTCGGCAAGATAGCGAGGGATCAGGTCGAATATCTTATGATGCGCGGTCTGACCGAGGAGCAGGCGGTCGGCATGATCGTCCGCGGGTTCCTCGAGGGCGGCATCAAGGGATTGCCGGACGACCTGAAACGCGATATCGACGCGGCGATAGACAAAGCGAACCTCGGTTCGTGATGCGCGCGATTGAAACATTCATATCATATGTCGTACCTGCGTGATGATATGGCGAAAGGAAGGCCGATGATAAGCGAGAGCGACCTTAAGGTCGGCGGCGCTCTTGAGAGGATCAAGCATGTCATGATCGTGATGAGCGGCAAGGGCGGCGTCGGTAAAAGCACCGTATCATCGAACCTTGCCATGGCGCTCGCTATGAAAGGGCACAGAACGGGGATCATGGACGTCGACATCCACGGCCCGAACATACCTAAGATGTTCGGCCTCGAGGATGCGCAGATGACCGTCGAGGACAATAAACTCGTACCCGTGACCGCGGCGCATGGCCTTAAGGTCATGTCGATGGCGTTCCTCCTTCCGGAGAAGGACGCGCCGGTGGCGTGGAGAGGTCCGGTGAAGATGGGCGCGATACGGCAGTTCATCGAGGACGTCGCATGGGGGGACCTTGATTATCTGGTCATCGATATGCCCCCGGGAACGGGTGACGAGGCGATATCGATAATACAGCTCATACCGAAGGCCGACGGGATGATCGTCGTCACGACGCCTCAGGAGGTTGCGTTGCTGGACAGCAGAAAATCGATCGTATTCAGCGTTCAGGTGAAGATACCGGTGATCGGTATCGTGGAGAACATGAGCTCGTTCGTATGTCCGCACTGCGGAGAACGTTCCGATATTTTCAAATCGGGCGGCGGGGAGGCCATGGCGTCGGATATGGGGGTGCAGTTCCTCGGCCGCGTTCCCATTGAGCCCGGCATCGTGATAAGCGGGGACTCCGGGGTCCCGATCGTTGCCGCCTCTCCGGACTCGGTGTCGGCGAAGGCGTTCGCGGAGATCGCGGACCGCGTGCTGAGAACGGTCGGGTGACCGCATGAGGGCATGCGTTCTCGCCGACGGCGACTCGTTATCGTCATACGTGGCGGACGATTTCGGCCATGCGCCGTATATGATCGTGGTCGATATGGAAACGCTTGAGTTCGAAGCGAAAAAGAATGAGTTCGTGAACGCCGTAGGCGCCGGGATGAAGGTTGCCGACGCCATCGTCGCTCTCGGCGTGAACGTTGTGATAACGGGAGGGATAGGCCCGCACGGATACGACCGGCTCACGGGTGCGGGGATCACTGTGTCGTACGATGAGGACGGTACGGTCGGGGACTGCGTCCGAAATGTGAAAAGGCGTCTGGAACGCATGTCGAAGTGATCACACGGACCGCTTATTTCCCCAGATAATCTTATGGAGCTGCGGCAGCACGCGGACATTGAGTCCCCGTTCTATCGCCTCTTCCGCCAACGGCTCTATGTCCATGCCGCCGACCGGACTGAATATGACGGCGCATCTTATCTCGTGAGACCCTATGAACGATATCGCGTATTCCAGGTCCGAACCGTCGCCGATGATGAATTTCAGCTGGTCCGTCCTTTTCAGATATTTTATGTTCGATCCGATCATCTTATCGCTCATCCCCGAGGACGGGCATTTGATGTCCATGCTTATCATCAGCCTTTCGGAGGACGGCACCTTTGAGATGTCCACGGAACCGTTCGTTTCCAGGACAACGTTCTTCCCTTCCGAGACCAAAGCGTCCAGAAGTTCGTAGATATCGTCCTGCAGTAACGGTTCGCCGCCGGTGACGCAGACGTTCCTCTCATCCTTTACGCATTCCATCATCTCCCGCACGGACATCTCCCTGCCGCCGGTGCGCGAATATTTCGTATCGCACCATTCGCATGAAAGGTTGCATCCGACGGAGCGTATGAAATACGTCACCGAACCGATCATCACGCCTTCGCCCTGAACAGACCTGAACAGCTCGCATATCTTCACGGCGCCACCCCGTCCCTGTATCCGGCGTCCCTGAATCCCTTTTCCCTGAGGATGCACGAATCGCATCTTCCGCACGGTGTCCCGCCGCCTTCGTAGCACGACCACGTCAGATGCAGCGGCGCATTCAGCCTCATTCCCAGTTTGATGATATCCGATTTCGATAACGTCAGTATGGGCGTGACCACCTTTATCGGGGTCCCGTCGGCGCCGGCCTTCGTTCCCTTCGATATCACTTCCTCGAAGGCATCGAAGAACTCCTTCCTGCAATCCGGATATCCGGAATAGTCGACGGAGTTCGCGCCTATGTAAATCAATTCCGCGCCTATCGATTCGCACAGTCCGGCGGCGACGCTCAGCATTATGATGTTCCTTGCGGGAACGTAAGTGTCGGGGATGTCGCCGCCTATGTCCTTCCTGTCCTTCCCGATCTCCCCGGAATCTCCGATCAGGGACGATCTGAAGGACGACAGGTCGATGTCCGCGATGATGTGCCTTATCCCGTAATGCTTCGCGACCGCGGCGGCGGAATCCAATTCCCTGATGTGCCGCTGGCCGTACCTGAAGCTCAGCGCCGTCGTCTCGTTACCGCCGCTGATCGAGGATGCGAGCGTGACCGTCGAGTCCAATCCCCCGGATAAAAGAACAACGGCCCTCGGCATTGTATCACAGCGATTCCGAGTACCATGCGGTCTGTCCGCGCTCTTCGTCGAGACCTACCCACAGCTTTTTCACATTCTTCGGGAATTTGACCACGGAAAGCAATCTTTTCGCCATCAGCCTGCTCATCTCCTCCGCCGTCGTTATGTCGATGTCGAGTATCAGTACATCCTCCTTCGGGAACACGTAACGTTTGCCGCACGTCCGGACCTCCACCTCGTTCCCCTTCTCCGTGACGTTCACGAGGTCGGTGTTCCTCGGCAGCAGCGTCTTGTGGTCCATCTCGTCCGCGATCGTTCTTAACGACCGTTTGATGTCGACGAAGTCCATTATCATACCGTTGGCGCCGACGTCCCCCTCAAGGCGCGCGCGGACGATGTACGAGTGCCCGTGGAGCTTGGAACATTTCTCGTGCCCCGGAATGAAATGGCATGCCGAGAAACGAATGCCCGAATGTGCGCCGTCTATCTCAATGATCATTTTTTCACCTTGTGAGATGCATCGCAAGGGCTATCGAGTCCCTATAGTCGGTCTTCACCCTTGACGTGTCCACGAACACCTTATCCATATTTAGAACAGGCGCACCCAATGCCTTTGCGCCGCCCAAAAAGTGCAATGTCCTGAATATCAGGTTACCGGATATCCCGTCCGGTGCGATCAGGAGGTCCGCCTCGTTCACGGCCGATTCTATCAGTATCTCGGCGTGATATGCATCGTAACCATCCGATCTCAGCTTTGCGACGAGCTCGGCCGCGTCGTCTATCGTCCTGTCGACGGTGTCATTGCGTCCTTTGTCATCGTCCCTTCCCCCGGACATCACGGCGATGCGCTCACCCATTCCGATGCGCCTCATCAGTTTGATGCTCCTGACCGCGAGATCGTATTTCTGCGATACGGTCCAGCCCTCGTCTATTCCCACCGGGGCGGCGAATATCATTTTTTTCCCGGCCGGCTCCAGAAGGACGGTCCGCTGGATGTCGGATAATCTGAACGCGTCCCTCAGCATCGGCAGCAGTTCGGACGACGACATGTCCCCGCGGACGGCCGCGTCTATCTTTCCGTTCCTCAGATCGTTCACAAGCTTCCCGGGATCGTCGTATATCGTTACGTTACCGAACGCCGCGGCGCTCCGTTCGACGTCGCCGCGCTCCGATCCCCGGCCTATCCCGACGGCAACGCCTTTCGGTACGTCCCTCAGAAGGCTGTCGTATGTGAACATGATGCGATGATATATCGCGGATATTATTAACTTTAGGCTCGCGTCATTTTACGTATGTCCGAAAAAAGGTTCGGAGGGGGTGACCCCCCTCCGTCGGGGTTCATCCGTCCGCGCGCTCTTTCTCCCTCCGGCACAGATACTCCGATGCGAGGAGAAGGAGTACGATCGCCGGACCGAGGAAAAATATCCGCGAATCCGGATGTCCCCTGTTCTCACAGAACGATCCTATGAGAGTCAGGCCGCCGTTCGGCGTACCGTATGGGGATCCGAAGAACGACGATGTTTCCCTCATGATCGCGGCATCACGTGTCGAGGCCGTCCTCATGCGGGCGCCGGACCGCGCGCCGGCTGTATCACCCTCTCTTATTATGTTCAAACGATCTCCCCATGGCGGAATGCGGCGCGAACGCACATCCCGTTAAGGTCTAAATAGAATATGCAGTATATAAAAGATATTAATGAACATCCGTTAACGCGGACTCCCGGGAACGCATCCGTCAGCCGCGTATCTGATCGAATCCGTAGTCATTCCAATCGCGGATGCCGATCGCGACCTCCGTCTCCGCGGGTGTGAGCATCGGCCTATCGTAACGTAACGAGTCGTCGATCGCCAGCCTCGGGCATGCGGTGCTCACGTACGCATCCACTCTGTACGCGAGCAAAGCGTTCGGGGTGACCTCCTCCATAACAACCTTGTAGGCCTTTTTTTTTTCTTCGGAGATCTTCGCTGCGATATCGTCGGCAACGGCGTCCCTCCTCTGCCCGGCCTTCGATGAGACGATCACAAGGAATGAATCTGCCGCCTTTGCACTCTCTATCGCTGCGAACCTCTTCCTCAGTATGCGGTCGCGCACATCGTTCGTCGTTCTCAGCTCTGAAGTTGTCGGATCGAACACTTTTATCTCCTTGCCTATGCCGAATGCGGCGGCCAGCGGGTGGAAGTTCCCCTCCCCTATGTAAAGGAAACAATCCGCTTCGTCCGCGACCGCCTCGGCGGAGCTGCAGTTGCATCCCAATATCTGCCCCTCGTATCTCAGACGCGCGTCGCCCTTTCCGATGAGCACCTTTTTTCCCAGGCTTTCGAGCACATTCTTCGCATCTTTGAGCGCGCCGATGTACTGGACCGCGGCTATCAGTCCGATCCGTTCCGGCAGACCGTCCGCGATCCTCGCGATTTTCTCTTTGATATCGATGTTCACGAAGGCCTCGATGAAAAGTATGTTATCGTCGTCCGATACCGACGGTATCGGCGAGTGGCCGAAATGTATCAATCCGTCGGCGAACCGTTTGTAATCGATGTAAACGTCGCACGCGCCGTAGCAAGGGTCCCCGACGATCAGAACTTGGACCTTCGTCCTCGAAGAGATATGATCGGCGATCTCATGCGCCCTGAGCCTCAGCCCTTCGGGCATCTGTAAGGCCACCGAAGAAAAACCTTTACTGCGTATCCATCCGCATGCATCGTCAAGACGAAGGTCGAACATGCTTACGGCACGAGTTCCTTGCCTTTCTCGACGTCGATGTAGCACGGGGTCGGATATTTCATGGACGCCTTCCATAACGCTTCCTTAGCAAGGTTGAAGTGTGCCGGACCGCACGTTATCGTAAGGATCGGCTGATCGTGCTCCATCCTCGCCGCGGTGCCGACATTCTTCCCGAATGCGCCCCTCATGCCGGATGAGACACGGTCCGCGCCTGCGCCCGTTGCCAATTTGTTCTCTCTGAGAACAATGTGCGGATACACGCGCACCTTCAGGTGATAGTTCGCGACGCCTGCCCTCTTGCTCATAACCCTGTTCGCAGCTATGCGTCCCGCTTCCAGAGCGGTGTGCCTTACCTGCACGCGGTTCTCGACCTTCAGCGAAAGCTGGATCGGGAACTCAGCGGAGCTTCCCATGTCATACTGTGAGATCCTGTTGTTCGGAACGCCGCCCATATATTCTCTGCGGGTGAACGCCTGACCTTTCACTTGCCTATACATCACTGCGGGCTTTCTCGCCATTTATACCACCAAAGATAGTCCAATGAGAGCAGACAATCCTCAAGATATATTTAAGGACTTTTGCTTTATCGCGCCGCGGACGCACATATCGGGCGTCACACGTTGCGGAAATTCAAATATAATGTGCGCATTATAAGAGAATCGTCCGCTTCACGGGCGGACGGTACGGGGATCATATGTTCGGGATAACTGTCAGGTCTGAGAAGGAAGATAAGCGGATACCGATAGCGGTCGCGTCCGATGTCATGTTCGACGTTCAGCTTCTGCTGACGCACATCGGCGAGTCGTTCATTGCCGAGGAGTTCGGATCGCACGACCGGCCGGCGGAGGCGCTCGCGGAAAGATTCACGCTGTACATCGATCCGGAGAGCGGCGGCATATCGTTCAAAGCGTCCGCCGGGAAGGGGCAGAGCGCGCTGATGGACAAGGCCGCGGCCAAGCTGATGATGACCTTGGAGAAAATGGGCTCCGGCTCCGGGACGTACTGGATGGAGGACAGCTATAACGATCCGAGATACAGGTGCATGGTCCTGTACGACCTGATGCAGCTCTCCAAGCACATGGCATCCGACCGGGGATATACACTGCTGTTCGGTACGGACGGGAAAGAGAATAAATTCGAACCGCTGGACCTGGGCAAGGCGCAGGCGTTCCTCGACAGGAACGGAAAGATCGCGAAGGGCTCCGTCGCCGGTATACTCAACGGCGCCCGGACGAAGAGGAACGCGCCGATGTACGGCTTCGTGGTCGGCGAGGACCGCGTGAAGATCTCGTTCCGTTCGAAAGATGCGGAGGGCGACGCCTCGAGATACGTCAACGGCCCCGTCGTTCTCAAAGGAACGCTGAAATATTCCGATGACGGGGAACTGCTGGAGGTCTCCGATATCGAATCCGCGGAACCGTTCAACGTGAAGATGTTCAGGCACATGATTTCTGCGGAACGCGACATACCGCTTGCGGCGTCCGTGGGGGCCCTCGTGGGATACGACTCGGGGACGATGCTTTGGAAGGTCTCCTATCCCGACCTCGGGATATCGTCGTCGGACCAGGATTGGGACACGGCCGTCGCGGGATTCCACGACTATTTCGTGTTCCTGTGCGATAATTATTCGGACACCGGAAAAGAATTGTCGGATGAGGAGAAAGAAGTGAAGGAGCTCCTTGATTCGCTGACCGGCGGAGCGGAATGATTAAAACGCCGCTGATATTGGGTACCGCTGATACACATGGGCAAGAGAGTGAACCGCACTGAGGTCTCCGAGATAGCGATGGTGCGGATAGAGAGGCTCATGGCAATGTCCAGGGAGCAGGCATCGCACGGCGATATCGATCTTGCGAGACGTTACGTGGACATCGCGAGGCGCATATCCATGCGCACCCGGACGAAGATCCCTAAAGAGCATATATATTGCAAAAATTGCTTTACGCCCATGACACCGGGCACATTCCGCGTGCGTCTCGGGACGCATAGGATAATAATGGTGTGCGCCGAATGCGGTACGGTGAAACGCATACCGTACGTGAAGGAGCAGAGACGATGACCGAAAAGGAAGCGAAGAAGGAGATCATGCGCAGGGCCAAGGATATCAGCGCCACGCTGCATGTCGGGAAGGAAGGACTGAAAGAAGGCGTCCTTGAAGAACTGAGAACGCAGATCAAGGCGCACAGGATAGTCAAAGTGAAAGTTCTCCCGAACTCCGAGTCCGAGACCGCCGACATCGCGGCCGCGCTCTCGCAGGCTACGGATTCCGTGATCGTCGACATACGCGGGAACGTCGTCGTGCTTACCGATAAACGAACGTGGACATCCCTTTCGGAGAAGAAGTTCTGAGGTATCATCGTGTTAGACATCAGCATCATAAGACAGGAGCCGGAGAAGGTGCGCGGGATGCTCAGGGACCGCTGCTATACCGACGATGTGCTCAACGAGTTCATACGCGCCGACAGCGAGTGGAGAAGGCTCACGGACCGCGGGAACGTCCTCAGAAAGGAGCGCAACGCGGTATCGCAGACGATACCGTCGCTCAAGGGCGCCGAGAAGACGAAGAAGATAGAGGAGATGCGCCTCGTGTCCGACGAGATCAAAGACATTGACACAAAACTTGCCGAGCTCGACGCGATAAGGGAGGGATGCGTGCTTGAGATCCCTAACATACCGCATCACAGCGTACCGGTCGGAAAGGACGCGAACGACAACGTCATCGTGGGGGAACGCGGGAAGGTCAGAAAATTCGATTTCAGACCGAAGGAGCATTTCGAGATCGGCGAGGCCCTTGACATCATAGATTTCGAACGCGGTACGAAGGTCGCGGGCAGCGGCTTCTACGTGCTGAAGGGGGACGGCGCAAGGCTTGAGAGGGCGCTGATCAACTATATGCTCGACATCCATCACGACCAAGGTTACAAAGAGGTGTTCACGCCCGCCGTCATCAACCGCAGCGCCGTGATCGGCACCGGGCAGTACCCGAAGCTGAAGGACGACATGTACTGGCTGGAGAGGGACGACCTGTGGCTGAACCCGACGGCCGAAGTACCGGTGACGAATCTGCATCAGGACGAGATATTCGATAAGAACGACCTTCCGATATCGTACGTCGCGTATCTTCCGTCGTTCAGGCGCGAGGCGGGAAAGCACTCGGACACGAGAGGCATCGCGCGTGTGCACCAATTCAACAAGGTGGAGATGGTCCGCTTCGTCCGTCCCGAGAACTCGTTCGACGTTCTCGAAGAACTTCGTGAGAACGCGGAGGACATCATCCGCGGGCTTGAGCTGCCGTATCGGATCCTCCTGCTGTGCACAGGGGACATGAGCTTCCACGCCGCCAAATGCTACGACCTTGAGCTGTATGCCCCGGGAAGGGACAATTGGCTTGAGGTGTCGTCGTGCTCGTGCTTCACCGATTTCCAGGCGCGCAGGGCCAGGATCAAATTCCGTCCGGAACCGCACCTGAAGAGCGAGTTCGTTCACACGCTGAACGGTTCCGGATTGGCGTTACCGAGGACGATGGTCGCGATACTCGAGAATTATCAGAATGAGGACGGGACGGTGACTATACCGAAAGTTCTCAGACCGTACATGAAGGGGCAGAAGATCATCGGTTAAATGCGCATGCTGTCCAGCCTTTCGAGCAATCCCTTCACGTCAACGTCCGTCTCCATCGACAGGAGCTTCGCTTTGAGCTCCTCCTTTCCGTCGGACAGCGATCTTGACGAGATCCCGTAACACTCGGAGACGTGCGCCTCCATGTACGCCGCGAAGAGGTCGCACACCTTCACCGACGTCCCCCCGGGGCCTCCGAACGGGTCGTCTATCAGCGACAGGAACTCGCTGTGCCATTCCTTCGGGAGCAGCGGGAGCAGCGATGACGATACCATCTCGCGCTCGTACTCGGACAGCAGTTCGTCCAATCCGTCTATGCTCCTCTTGATCGGCGATATCACGTCCTTCGTCAGCACTTCCGGAAGGTCGTGGAACAGCGCCGTGAAATAATTCGTGTACACGCTCGCATCGTCGGCCTTCATGTCGACGTCGTGCAGATACACCATGTTCGCGACCATCAGCATATGCCCGAGGACCGTCGTCTGCGGTATCCGCGGGACACGGGCCCATCTTTGCTGAAATCTGAGCTGACCGCAGAGGTCTATGAAATCGAACGTGTCCTTTCCGAAGAACAGGCGTATCACGCCGGACACGTCCGCGTATTCCTTGATCTGCTTCTCAATTTCGCCTTTTGTCCTATCGATGCCGTACATCGACGGGTTCGCGTTGTAAACGAGCTTGAATTCCCACGAAGTGGCGAGATAATGCGCCGCCTTCAGTATCCTGTCCTCCTTGGACAACGTATCCCTTTTCAGATACGAGATGAAGCGTTCCCTGAACTTCTTCTCCGCCTCAGGCACGCGGGCGTCGAATTCGCGCAGAACGAAGTCGTTCATTTCTTTCTCTTTCTCGATGACAACGCGGTGGAACAGCTGAGGTTTCAGGTCCGTGAGTATGGTCCTGCGGATGAATGAGAACATTGCACGCTCGATCAGCTTTCTCCAGTCGATCTTTCCCTTCCCTTCGGATTCCTCGAACTTTCCGAGCACCCACGCTATGACCATCTTATGCGCCTGCTTATCGAGCTCGGTGAGATCGGCGGGACGGAGGTGATCGTTCCACCTGCGCATATTGGCCGCGTCGAACATATTGTAAATGAGATCCATGTTCATTGCTTTGCGCATTTCCATTCATCCGAAGGGTTAAAAGGGGCGTGATGCCCCGAAGATATTTATCGGGTTCAAAGCGATCTGTTGATGCCGCCGATGATCTGGGCCGCCTGAAGAAGACCTGCGTCCTCCTCTTTGCCGACGAGGGGCTTCAATCCGTTGACCCTCGCCCTGAATGCGGCCGCGTTCGCCGGTTTCATCTTGCCCGCCTTCTCTTTGGCATCTATCGTTGCCATCGCCTTGGCGATCGCCCTGGCGAGTTGTGTGTCGGGAAGGGGTGCTTCCTTTTTCTTCATTACCATGCTGAATGCTTCGTATTTTGACCAGTCAGTTGCCATTCTGTCCACCTCTGAGATCGTCACGGCACCTTTTGAGGTGCCTACTTACGTCTATGGTTGGTGCCATGTATCAATTGTGTGTTTATAATGCTTCGTGAAAAAATATTACTTTTCAAGGAAAATAAGATGAAATCAGTATAAATATTATATCGTTGAACGGGGCGCGGAATGCGCTCTTTATTAACGGACGGCGTGCGTCCGTGCCTAACTTAATATGCACGTAGAAGGATGGGCGGGAGCATGAGGATATCCGAGAGACTCCAGAAAGCCCCTCTTTCCGGAATACGGAAGATGTTCGAACTCGCCGCCCCCGGCTCGATAAACCTGAGCCTCGGCGAGCCGGACGTGAGACCGCCGGAGGAAGCGATAAAAGGTATGAACGACGCCGCCGTGAAAGGAATGAACGGGTACGGGCCGACGCCCGGCATAATGCCGCTGCGCGAGGCGGTCGCGTCCCGTTATTCGCTGGAACCCGGGAACATAATGATAACCCCCAGCGGGACGACCGCGCTGCTGATGATCGCGCAGTCGCTCATCAACCCCGGGGACGAGACGCTGATACCCGGTCCTGGATTCGTCGTATACGGGCCGCACACGATGCTTTCCGGCGGGAAGGCGACCGAGTACAAACTCACGGAGAACGATTTCCAGCCGGACATCGACGACATACAGCGGAAGATAACGAAGAGCACGAAGTTGCTGTTCCTCAACTATCCGTCGAACCCCACCGGCGGCGCCCTCAGCGAAGCGTCGTTCAAGGCGATACGCGATATAACGAAAGACAAGGGAATAACGGTCGTCTCCGACGAGGTGTACGAACCGTTCGTCTACGAAGGGAAGCACAGATCGTTCGTATCCGAACTTGACAATTCGATAATAGTCAACGGATTCTCGAAGATGATGGCCGTGCCCGGATGGAGATTGGGATTCGTGATCGCCGGCCGCGACGTGACCGTCGACCTGACGAAGATGGCGTACCATATGTGCGCATGCCCGAACATGCCGGCGCAGTTCGGCGTACTGAGCGCGATGCCCGGGATCGACGCATATCTGAGCGGGGTGCGCGAGATATACAGAAAAAGACGCGACCTGATAACGAAGAGGATCAACGCGATCGACGGACTGACGATGAGCGCCCCGAAGGGCGCCTTCTACGCGTTCCCGTCGTTCTCGTTCAAAATGACATCGGAAGAGTACGCAATGGAGCTTGTGAAAGAGAAACTGATATGTGTCCCGGGGTCCGCGTTCGGAGAGTACGGCGAGGGGCACCTGAGATTCTCGTACGCGGCCGATGAACAGAAGATAAGTATGGGAATGGATATTCTCGAAAAAGTATCAAAGAAACTGAAAGGGTGATGAATGTGGCGAAGAAGAAAGAGGATGAGGAGACAATAAACGACCTGTTCGAGGAGGAGCCGACCATCCCGCTGGAGGCGCAGCTCTGGGGAAAGAACCCGAAGAGGACGCAATTGCTGAGGGACATATGGTTCGATTCCATCGTTGAGCAGCTGAACGAGGAGAAGGAAATGCCGGATGAGGCGAAGCGCGAACTGCTGTTCATGATGACCGTGAACTCTGTGCTCGACATGGTCATGGAGTCGATACCCGACGAGCTTGCGCTCGAGCTTTCGTACTGTCTCGATCACATGATGGGCGTTTCCGTGGTGAACCAGAAGTACGGCGTCGACCTGCTTGAGGCGAATTACGAAGTGGTTTCGAAGATCAAGCGCGACGACTTCAGGACCGACGAGGATTTTGAGAAGGCCGTCATCGAAAAGGAAGAGAAATGGTGGACCGTCGGGAAGCAGCTGCTGAGCGGAAGGAGCCCGAACGATGCGATCGCCGAAGCGCTGAGCAGGTACGGACTGAACAAATGACGGTAACCGCATCCGCGCCCGGCAAGCTGATAATACTCGGAGAGCACGCCGTCGTCTACGGCAAGCCGGCGATAGCGCTGGCAATAGACAGGCGCATCAGATGCACCCTGAGCAAAGCGTCCGAGACCACCGTCAACGGAAAGGCGTTCGACGAGGATAAACACCCGTACCTGAAGTACATGCTGCGTTCCTCGGAGCATCCGGTGCGGATAGAGACGGAGAGCGGGATCCCTCCCGGTTCCGGGCTCGGGTCGTCGGCGGCGCTGTCGACGTCGTTCCTCAGGGCCCTTAACAAACTGAACGGGACCGACATCGATGACGGGACGCTGGCAAAGGACGCGTTCGATGTCGAGTATACGGTCCAAGGGGGCGCGAGCCCGCTCGACACGTCGGCGAGCACGCACGGATACGGGGTCGCGCTGAACGCCCCGGAGGACGCCGGCAGGCATCTGTGGGACATTTCGATCAACGGACGTACGTGGAGCGTGCGCGACATCGCGATACCCGAGATGACGCTGGTCGTCGGATATACGGGATTGCACGCGGCCACCGGGCCGCTCGTCGAGAAGGTGAGACGGTATAAGGACAGGAACACGTTCGCGGCCGACATCGTCGACGAGATCGGACGGACGACAACGGACGGCCTGGACGCACTGAGGAAGGGCGATCTCGTAAAACTTGGGAAACTGATGACGCACGATCACAAATTACTGTCGATACTCGGCGTCTCATGCAATGAGCTGAACAAACTTGTCGACGCCTCGCTCAGACATTCATACGGGGCGAAGCTCACCGGCGCCGGCGGCGGCGGGAGCATGATGGCCCTTACCGATGAGCCGGAAAAGGTATGCGAGGCTATCGCGCTGCACGGCGGCAAACCGTTCGTGGTAAGAACGGGAGAGCACGGCGCAAGGCTCGAGTGATCATATCAGGTCTTCGAACCCTTCGACCACTTTCGGATACTTCGCCTTTATCGCCGTCAGCAGGTTGTGAACGTTCACCTCTCCGATGTCGGAGTTGCCCATTATCTTGACGAGATCGTCCAATACGTCGTCGGGCAGCGTTGCGAAACGCTCCTTCGCCATCCAGTTGAGGTACAGCTTATCCTCCATCCTGTCGCGCCACATCTTCTCGTACGGCTTTAACGCGGACTTCGAGAAATCGTTCTTCTTCGCGCATTCCGCGAGGACCTTGCCGGCATACATTCCCGTCCTGCACGCGTGCGCTATGCCTCCGCCGGTGATCGGGTCGATTATCCTCGCTGCGTCCCCGACTATCACCAGATTATCGGCAATCGCCTCCTCGAGCCCGGGGCACGTGGAAACGCCTCCGCCGACGATCTCGAGTATCTGCCCGTTCCTCAGACGCGGGTCCTTCGCAACGAATTTGTCCAGATAGTATTTGGGATCGGCGCCGTGCCTGCACTTCGCGACCTGTACGCCTATGCCTACGTTCGCGATGCGCTCGCCCTTGGGGAATATCCATATGTATCCGCCGGGCGCCTCCGAACCGATGACGAACTCGCAGTACTTCGGATCTATATCGATGTTTGCCATCCTGTATTGGATGCATGTGTCGATGTCCTTCGCATCCAGCGTGGTGTCCACGCCGGCCCACCTGGCGACCTGCGATTCGAAGCCGTCCGCGGCGACCACACATTTCGCGTATATCTCTATCTCGCCGTCCATCGTCCTCGCTTTGACGCCGACGAGCTTTCCTTTGTCCCTGATCACACCGGTGCATCCGGTGCGCATCATTATCTTCGCGCCCGCCGCGGCCGCCTGTTCCGCCAACGCTTTGTCGAACATGTGCCTTTCAAGCACGTAACCGACCTCGGCGCCCGCCTTGCTCTCGTCGAGCTGGAACGTGAAACCGCCGGGCGAGCGTATCGTCGCCCCGGCCATGTCGGCGCATATCCATTTCGGGTCCGGCGTCACTCCGATCTCGGCGAGCCATTTTTTGGATACTCCTTCGGCGCACCTGAGCGGCGCGCCGATCTCCGCTTTCTTTTCTATCATAATGACATTGAGGCCGCCGAGCGCCGCGTACTTCGCGGCCATGCTGCCCCCGGGGCCGGCGCCGATGACGACGATATCGCAATCATACCTCATGTCAGGCACGCTCCTTCTTTAAGGCCCCGACCGGGCACAGTTTCACGCAGCGTCCGCAGTTGTTGCAGTCGCCGTTGAATTCCAGTACGTAATCGTTCAAGTATATCGCATTCTTCGGGCACGCGCCCGCGCAGCACCCGCAGTGCAGACATTTCTCATATGACACCTTCATCGTTCCACCCTCAACAATGCTCATCGCCGTGCTTTGCCTTCCATTCCGCCAGCGGGATCGAGAATCTCTTCTCGGTGTCCTCGCGGTATCCCGGTCCGCCGTTGTACGCGCAGAACGGTATCACGTGCATGTCCGGCGTCGCGTAGTGGACGCCGCATCTCCTGACCCGTTCAACATCGTAATTGTAATCGTCCATGAAGTGCATGCCGCCGATCATTATCATTCTCCACGAGAAGTCCGCCAGCGTTTCTTTGCTCTTGTCGCTCATGATGGCCCTCATCGTCTTGACGAACTTCTTCTTGGTCATCCCTTCCGGCAGATTTTCCTCGTTTATGCATGACTTCACGAGCTTCAGCAATTTGAACACGAGCAGCTTCTTGAACCTTTTCTTCTCGGCCTTCTGCGCCAGCTCGTAGAATCCCGTCGATAGTTTTTCGGCATCGACGAACCTCGTCATCGGCGTGACGTTCCCTTTGTCGTCCTTGAAGAGGTACGTCGCGATGCCGCAGTGCGGGTGCGTCGTGAACGTCACCTTGTTCTCCTTCAGGAGCAGCGACGCAAGCTTGGATATCGGCGCCACCACCGGCACCGGGTACCAGTCCTCTTTCGTTGTGTATTTGGTCTGCGCCCCCTCCGCCTTGATCAGGTCGGGAAGCGTGAAACGCCCTTTCGTCAATTCTTCCTTGGTTATCCTCCCGGTGAACGCCACCGGCTGGAAGTTGATCGCGCGGACGATGTCCGAGTTCTCCAGCGCGAAATTGATGATATCGCCTATCTGGTGGTCATTGACGCCGCGCACCACGGTCGGGACGAGCACTACCGACGGCGGCTTCTCCAATTTCCTGAGGTTCTCCAGAACTTTCAGTTTCACGTCGAACATCTTCCTGTCCCTCGCCTGCAGATAGATGTCGTCGGATACGCCGTCGAATGACAGATATATCGTATTAAGGCCCGCGGCCGCCGCCTCCTTCGCGAGCTCCGGCCTCTTTGCGAACTCGATCCCGTTCGTTGCGGCCTGCACCTGCGCGAATCCGAGTTCCTTCGCTTTCCTTATGATGTCCACGAACCTCGGGTATATTGTCGGTTCTCCGCCCGAGAACTGCACCGCGGTGCACTTGATCGGTTCCTCCGACCTGAGCATCTCCAGCATCTTTACGACAGTGTCGTAATCCGGTTCGTAGACATAACCGGCCTGGTTCGCGTTCGCGAAGCATATCGGGCAGCGCATGTTGCACCTGTTCGTAAGATCTATGTTGGCAAGCGCTGTGCACGTGAGCATCTCGAAATCCTTTCCGCCGATGTTCACGCATATGTTCTTCCCCTCGGACACTTTGTCCATGGGGTTCTTGAGGCCGACACCGTCGTACGCGAACTTCTCCGCCCTCAGGAACATCTCTGCGTCCGACCAGTATACGTCGCTGAAAGAACCGTGCTCCGGACACACTTTATCTATGCACACCTTCCCATCCTTCTCCGAAAGTGTGGCAGGCACTAATCTTTTACACTCGGGACAAAGAGATGTCGCTTGTTTTGGAAG
>JAIRTZ010000127.1 GCA_031254685.1 Methanomassiliicoccaceae archaeon | reverse complement strand
ACGTCCGCGGGGCGCGAGATATGTTTCCGCAGAAGCTATAGGTTTAATATACCGCATACGTTCACGTTCCACAGCAAAGCGGAACATAACATTGACATCATTATGATATTGATAAGGTGAATTTCAGATGAAAGAGAAAAGAGAGGTATTCCCCGGCGACGAAGTGGCCGTGGAGGAAGAGTATTTGGCATCGGACGGCACGTTCGCGTCCGACGGCATAATTTACGCAAGCCAGATTGGCATTTTGGAATTGGACCCCGAGGAGATGACCGCGCGCGTCATATCTCCGAATCCCCCGAACATACTCAAGGAAGGCGACGTGGTGTTCGCGATCATCGCGGACACGAAACCGACGATGGCGACGGCGGACGTCGTCGCCGTTGACGGAAGACTGAGGGATATAGGCGGCGAGACGTATGCGACGATACACGTCTCAAAGATCTCTCCGGGTTACACGGATGACGTTTCCAAGGAATTGAGAAAAGGGGACCGCATAAGGGCGAGGGTCATCGGCATAAAGCCGTCGCTGCAGTTATCGACGAAGGACGAGCACTTCGGCGTTGTCATTTCGTTATGCGGCAAATGCAAGACCGAACTGACAAGGAAGGGAAAAACGCAGCTTTACTGCGAACAGTGCGACCGATCGTTCCCGAGGAAACTGGCGGACGATTACGGCAATGTGATCTTCTGACATGAGACTCGTCGCTTTGGTGTCCGGCGGAATCGATTCTCCCGTTGCCGCATATAAGATGGGCGCGCTCGGAGCCGACGTCGTATTGCTGCATATGGACAACCGTCCGCACACGGACGGCAGATGCATCGATAAAGTAAGATCGATCGCGGAACGCCTGAGCGCCGTGACGGGACGCGGGATACCGTTATATTCAGCCGACCACGGGAAGAATCAGTCGCTCATCAGGAAAGGATGCGACAGCAGCTACCAGTGCGTCCTCTGCAAAAGGATGATGATGCACGTCGCCAAAGAATTCGCAGTGAGGAACGGGTGCGCCGGGATCGTCATGGGCGACTCGCTGGGCCAGGTGGCCTCGCAGACGCTGAAGAATATACGCTCAGAATCGTCAGGCCTTGATTTCCCTGTGCTCAGGCCGCTGATCGGCCTCGATAAACTGGAGATCGAGGCGATCGCGAAGGAGATCGGAACTTATGAGATCTCGATACTTCACGAGTCCCCTTGCGGCGTGCTTCCGCAAAGACCTATCACAGAGGCCGATCCGCGCAAGGTCGCGTCGATGCAGTCGTCGATCCCTTTCGAAGATATGGTCAGAGATTCTGCGGACTCCGCGGTCCGCATCCGATAATTGTTCGGTCGGTCGCGCACGTCCGCCGGCCGGCGCGCATCACAGCCTTCCGGACAGTTCGTCATAGAGATCGAGTGTCCTTTCAACGGATCCCGAATTGAACACCAATACTTTTCCGCTTGACGGAGTTACGACAATGAATGCGTCCACGCCGTTATTCACGGCCAGATCGTAACTCCCGAATTCGGCGTTCCTGAAGGTGCCGCTGCTTATGTTCATGCCCCCGAACCCGTTGGTACGGGTGCCGATGTCAAAGCTTTCACGGAACTCAACGGAAACGATGTCCGCGTGATCTATCGATCTGCTCATCATCGGTGCGCTGACCTGCAGCCCGTCGTCATCGATCGATGCGCTGACGTTCCCGGATATCGAAAGCAGGACCACGCCGATGACCGCGACGGCGGATATTATCAGCACCGCGGCAATGACCAATTTCGCGTATCGCCTTCCTCCCGCGTCCTCCGCGGTGTTCGCATCCGGCCAGGCCGGGTCGCGTTTGAACCTCTTTCCGTTCAGAACGATCACGATGGCTATCGCTCCGGCGACCGGCAGCAGTATTATGGCCCACAGCAGCAGGGCCTCATTCCCGGCGATCAATGACAGCAATGCTGTGTAAAAGGTCGCCATCGATATGACGAACATACTGAGCCCTGTGAATCTGCATACCTTATCGATATCGTACCTGCTCCTTTCTTTCGGGCTCATCATATTGAATCCGGACAGAAGATGCACGTGACCCATGAATATCGGCAGTCCGCAGAAGAAGAATATCCCGCTGTAGACCACGGAGAACCACAGCAGGAGTTCCGTACCGACGGAGGGCAGATCGTACAGCAGCGCGACCAACGGGACGGTGCACCATAGGATGAGCATGAACAATGCCTCTCTCTTCCTGTTCCCGTCAGCCATCGGACAATGTATCCCTGTTCCCGATTTTATCTTTTTGTACGCCGCGCGACATCTGTCCGCGCGGAACGCGTTCAGTAAAGGTTACGCATCGTACTGAGAGCGGAGCACGAGAATAATTTTTCGGGGTCGTAGACCATGTCAATCGTTATCCGTGTGATGAAGTGCCTCTGAACGTCCGATATGTAAAGCATGCGGCCGTCACCGATCTCTATCTTGATGTCGGTGCTCTTCGGAGGTTTTATGATCGTGGACACGAGGGCCGGGCCGCTGCATGTCGTGGAGAGCCTGAAATCCATGCCCTCCGAGATTATGAACGCCTTCACCTCATCGTCTACCGTTATCGCCATGGTTCTCCTGAATGTTTCATCGGATAAAACTGTTACTGATATCCGGAGCGCCGCGCTCTTCCCCGCAAAGCGGCGTTATCTGCTGCGGAGGAGTGACCATTGTCGTATCTGACGATGCCCCGGACGCAAAGTTACACTAATTATGAAACATGTGCTGAAGATGAGATACTCTCACCACCGGTGAGAGAATTAAGCTGGACGCTTAACTTGATGATCGTGGGCTGCAACGGCCCTGGAGCGTGAATTCTATCTTAATTCGCAGAGCTCGACACAAACAATGATGACGAAATTTAAGATATATCCTTCCGTTACCCGTGCATGACGTTCGTGCTTGACAGCTCTGCGCTGTTCTCCATGGAGGACCTCCCTTCGGACGATATTGCGGTACCGCCGGGCGTCGTTGACGAATTGCGGAGATATAACGATCCGCGCGTGGAGAGATGGGGCGATCTTTTACGGGTCTCGGAGTGCACGGAACGTTCCGTATCGAAGGTCAAAGACGCTGCGATGAGGAGCGGGGATGCCGGAAGGCTTTCCGACGTCGACGTTTCCGTGATAGCGCTGGCCGTCGATCTGAACGGCATCGTCCTCACGGATGATTTCTCGATACAGAACGTCTGTAAGATCATGGGCATCGAATACCGTTCTGTAGCGACGGAAGGCATCAAAAAGGTCGAGAAATGGAATTATAAATGCAACGGGTGCGGCAAGTGGTTCAAAGAGAAGCAGAATGACTGCCCGATATGCGGCTCGTCCATGAAAGCGCACAGGAAGAGATGATCACGGGAATATCCGTTTGCATCGTATCAGTTTGGCCATCCTTCTCTTTCCGAGGAGCTTCATGCAGATGCCCGTTCTCCGATCGGAGCCGAATGCGAAAAGGTCCGCGAGTGCTTTTCCCCTTGCCGCTATCTTTAACGGTTTGAGCATCACCCGCGACCATTCCGTCTGATACTCGATAAGCTTTCTTCCCTCGAGAACGTTGTCCGCGGCCACATCGCCGCATATGCGCCCCGCTATCATCGCCAGCGGTATCCCTCCGCCGTTGACGGATATGACGTGACCCGCCGCGTCTCCCACGGTCATCCCTGTGTCCGTGTATGTCTTCGCCACAGGCCCTTTGCTCGGCACGTATTTTCCTTCCGTCCTGCTGATTATGTCAAAGTTATGCTTGTTCACGAACTTATCGAAGAACTCGCCGAGCGTACCGGATGCGAACTTCGGCGAGAAACCGACGCCGACATTCGCCTGCCCCTTCTTCGGTATGATCCAGCTGTAGGCGCCGGGTGCTATGCCGCCGAAGAACATCACCACGACGGGATCGAAATCCCCCCTGGCCTGCGCCGTGACCGCCGGATACGGTTCCCGGGGCCTCGGCAGTCCCAAACTCCGCGAGACGCGCGAGCCGGGGCCGTCGGCGCCCACGATCACTTTGTACTGAATGTCCCCTGCGGATGTCCTTGCGATGCCGTCCTCGATCCGATGGAACGCGCATCCGCGTATGATCTCCGCTCCCTCGTCCTCGGCCAGCGAAGCCAAGTGCCTGTCGAATTCCGCTCTGTCCGTGGTGTATCCGGCGAACGGTATGTCGGAGGACCTCATCTTCGGGTCCGTGAGTCTTATCGCGTCGGTCTCCCTGAGCCTCAGACGGCCCGGGATGTCGAACAATCCGCCGATATCTGCGGCGTTCGGGAACATTCCTTTTATTTCCTCGTCGGAGGGCATGAACTCGCCGCATCTTACGGGCGCGCCTAACTCATGTTTGCGGTCGATGACGGTAACGGTAACGCCTTTGGATGCCGCGTATCTCGCCGTCACGGAGCCCGCGGGGCCTGCGCCGACGATGAGGACGTCCGTCTTGAACATGGGTCACCTGTCGCGGCAGACGATGTATCTTGCCAATCCGATCAAAGAGTCCTTGTATTCCGATTCTTTGATGGTGGGCAGGTGCGAGACCGCGTTCTCAACGATCTCCTTCGCTTTGGCCAGGCACCTTTCCACGGCGTCGGTGCCCCTTATCAATTCCAAGGCCTTCTCCAGGTCGGCGGCGGACGCGTTCCTCTTTTTGAATACCCTCTTTATCTTACTGCCGCTGACGGGGTCCTCCATCGCGTAGATTATCGGTAGCGTGGGTTTTCCTTCCGCTATGTCCATTCCCACTTCCTTGCCGGTGACGCGATGGTCCCCGATTATGTCAAGGACGTCGTCCACTATCTGGAACGCGAGCCCGACGTCGAGCGCGAACCAGGATATCTCGTTGATCGTATCCTCATCGGCGCCGGCGATGTACGCGCCGGCCCTGGCGCACGCGAAGATCGGCATCGCCGTCTTTCCGCGTATGATCTTCAGATAATCGTCCTCGGTCACGATCGGCGTATGCTCGAACTCTTTTTGAATGAACTCGCTCTCGGCCATCGCGGTGGACGTTCTCGCAACGGTGTCTATTATCTTCGTGTCCGCGGACCCCATCAGTTTGAAGCCCATCGCGAACATAAGATCCCCGAGTATCACCGCCTTCGTTACCGTATATTTCTCATGCACCGTCGTGCGTCCGCGGCGTATCTCGCTCTTATCGTTGATGTCGTCGTGTATCAGCGTAGCGTCATGTATCATCTCGAACGCCGCCGCGATCTTCAGTACGTCATCGTTACGGGTGCCTCCGCACGCATGGTGCGCAAGGATGCACATCGCGGGGCGCACCTTCTTGCCGCCTGACGACGTGACATAATCGCAGATATCCTGCAGATCCTTACGGTCGGAACGGAGCGTGTCCCTGATAATTCTGTCAACCTCTGCAAGATCATCGGATATCGATGAATACCATTGCTTACCCATTGTTTCTGTTAAAAGAGATAATGTACTTAAACCCTTCCAACTCGTAAAAAACACGGCAGCGCATAGGCTGCCCTGTCATTACGTAAAGAAAAAATTGAGATCGAAGAGGTTTATCATATGAAGGGGAACGCCTTCACTGCCGACTCGCATAATTCCAGGATGGGCACCGGATAGAGACCGATCGCGACGGTCGCGATCGCACATATCGCCATTGCGACGGCGAAGCTTATCGGTATCCTGACCCTGTCGGACGCTGCTCCCTTGTCGACGTACATCGCTTTCACCACGCGTGCGTAATAGTACAATGATATCGCACTGTTTATCACAGCCACGGCTACAAGCCATATCCACATCCCGTCATCGGTCACAGCGCTGGAGAACAGCACGAACTTCGAGCTGAAACCTGCCAGCGGAGGAATGCCCGCCAACGAGAACAGGAATATCATCATCGCGAACGCGACCAGCGGGGCCCTCTTCGCAAGGCCTTTGTAATCCGATATGTTCTCTCCGAGCCCGCGTGCGCATAACGCGGCGACGACGATGAACGCGCCGCCCTTCATGAACACGTGCGTGATCATATGGAACAATCCGCCCTCGAGCGCATACGGTGTGCCCACCGCCAGAACGATGAGTATGTAACCGGCCTGCGCGATGCTCGAGTACGCGAGCATCCTCTTGATGTTGTTCTGCGATATCGCGATGATATTGCCGACGGTCATCGTGACCGCCGCGAGTATCGCGAATATCCACTGCATCTCCGGCAGGCTGTTGCCTAATATCTCGGCGAATATGAACATCAGCAGGAAGATCTTGAAGAAGACGATGAATCCCATCTTCTTGGATCCCACGGCAAGGAACGTCGTGACCGGTGTGGACGCACCCTCGTACACATCCGGGGCCCAGAAGTGGAACGGTACTATCGCCACTTTGAATCCGAATCCCGCTATGATCGTGATCACGGCGACGATGTACGCCCACGAGAACGATCCGGACGCCAGATATTCCGCGACGGCGTTGAGTTCCACCGACCCGGCGAGACCGTACAGCAGCGAGATACCGTATAACGACATGGCGGTCGACAGACCGCCTATGATCAGGTACTTCACGGCCGCCTCGGCCGACTTCGGATCGTTCTTCCTGAACGCCACCAGCGCGTACGACGAGATGCTTGTCAATTCGATACCGATGAACATCATGATCAGGTTCGTTGACCCTGCGACGAACATCATACCGACCGTCGCTCCCATGAGCAATGCGAAGTACTCTCCGCGCCGTTTGATGGTCTCGCTGCCTGTGAACGAGATGATCGTCACCAGTAACAGCACAATGAGGAACACCATTGTCATAAGACCTGTGAACTCATTGAACGTGTACATATCCAGGAAACTGCCGACGTAGCCGTCGTACATCATGTACCCGGTGACCGCCATCGCGCCGATCACGATGATCAGCGAGAACCACGCGGCCGCCTTGCCCTTCCACATGCCTACCGCCGGCACAACGAGCGCGGCGATCATCAGTATCAGCTGCGGGAGTATCGGTTCGAGCGTCTCGAGGTCCATCATGTCACCACCCCCGATATCACGAGGGGCATATGCTCAAGCATCCCCATCGCCAGCGCCGGCAGTATGCCGAACAGCGCGATGAGGGCGCAAAGCACGCCCAGCGAGAATCCTTCCGATCTGCTCACATCATGGACGTTCGACAGATCTATCTTATCCGTTTCTTTGCCGAACAGCGTCCTTTGCATCGCCCACAGATAGTAACCTGCGGTGAGCATCAGCGACGCCAATGCGAATACGATGGGCCACAGCAGATCGATGCTCGCAAGGTAATCGAAGAACGCCATGATGATACCGAATTCCGCGACGAATCCGACAAGACCGGGCAATCCCAGCGACGCCAGGAAGCCGAACATCATGAACGCCGCGAATATCGGCATCTTTCCCGCGAGCCCTCCCAGCAGCGGGATCTCTCTTGTTCCCGCGTTGTGGCCGACTATGCCGCACACCATGAATAGCACGGCGGTTATCAGACCGTGCGCGAACATCTGGAATATTGCGAACTGTATCCCGATGCCCGTGAGCGTCGCTATACCGAGCAATACCATGCCCATGTGGCTGATCGACGAGAACGCCACCATCTTCTTCAGGTCCTTCTGGGCGATGCAGGCGTACGCGCCGTAGAGTATCGCGATCAGCGCCAGCACGATCATCGCGCCCTGCCACTGTACCGCGCCTTCCGGCAGTACGTCAAGGCAGACGCGTATGATACCGTACGAGCCCATCTTCAGCATGACGCCGGCCAGCAGTACGCTTCCGGCGGTGGGAGCCTCGACGTGCGCATCCGGCAGCCATGTATGGAACGGCACCAAAGGCATCTTCACCGCGAAACCGAAGAACAGCATCCCGAATACGATCAGCTGGAACGTCGGGTCGAAGAGACCGGCCATCGATGCGCCCTTGACGGCAGCGAACGAGAAGTCCAGCGTGCCGCCGGCGGACGCCTCCATCGCCAGCATGAATATGCCTATGAGCATCACCAGGCTTGCGATGTGCGTGTAGATGAAGAACTTGATCGCCGCGTAGTGTCTGCGCGGCCCTCCCCATCCGGATATCAGGAAGAACATCGGGATCAGCGTCACTTCCCAGAATATGTAGAACAGGAAGTAGTCCGCCGCCATGTATACGCCCATCAGGCCCACTTCCATCGCAAGTATCAGCGCAAAGAACGTGCTCGGCCTGTCGCTCTCCGATTTGGAGAATATCGCGACCAGGAACACTAACACAGCGGTCAGCGCGATCATCAGCATTCCCATGCCGTCGATACCGACCGCGAAGCTGATCCTTACGAACTCGGTGTCAACCCATGTCAGCGAGTCGTTGAATATGAAATTCCCTGACGACAGGTCGTACAGACAGAACAGCGCCAGCGCAAGCGTAGCGCCCGAGAAACCTATGGCGATGTATTTCGCATGCCCCTGGTTCTTGGACAGCACTATGCTCAGTATCGCGCCGGCAAGCGGCAGTATCAGCAGCAGGAGGATTATTGATATTTCCATATCACACACCTCCCCATTTGACGAGGAACACAAGCAGCGCTA